>NZ_GG774799.1:167906-237439 GCF_000163675.1 Bacteroides sp. D22
AAAGACAGTTATTACACACGCAAGAAGAAACATAAGCTATTCTGCAAGCGTGCAGGAATAGAGCCGACTATCGGGCATTTGAAATCAGACTTTCGTTTAGGACGCAACTTTTATAAAGGTGTGTTCGGGGATGTTGTCAATCTGCTCTTAGCCGCAGCAGCGTACAACTTCAAAAGAGCCATGAGGGTTCTTTGGCTACTTGTTGAAAAAATCTGCGGGACACTGTTTTCTTGCAATATCCCGCAGATGAGTACTTTTTAAGGGACGACTATCTATAACGTGGGTGATTTTTAATATTCAGATTTTGTTTGATAACTCCACTTACTCTTCATTCTTTTTATGGAATATCTTTTTTATCATTTGAAATCTGTGTGAATCTGTGTAATCTGTGGTGAACCTTACCAGCTTTTAATTATGGAATATATAATGATACCGAGCATTGTCAGCAATCCTACATAAATAGTGACTGGCCATTGTTTTATATCTTTTCTCTTCGTACGGGTGGAAGGTTCCAAATAAATGGCTATTTTGTGAGCGATAGTACAGAATAGCCAACCGCCGAATCCTCCGATAATACCTCCTACGAGTAAATCACCGGGATAATGTACACCCAAGTATATACGTGTATAGCAGTTAAGAATTGCCCAAGTTACGATGAAAATACTTAGCCAACGTTTACGGAACAGAAATACTACAAACATGGCAAGACCCAATGAATTGGCCGCATGGCACGATGGGAAACCATAACTTCCTCCACGATACCCGTTTACGATATATACCATATCCACAATAGGGTTGTCCGGATTGGCGGGACGCAGGCGTGCCACTACCGGGCGGATGATACTGCTGCACATTTGGTCGGCAAAGGTTATCGTGAGCGCGATAGCTGCCACATAACATACGACAACTTTCCAGTGGAAATTTCTTAATAATATATATAATATGGTGGCATACATGGGAACCCAGATTATTTTACCCGTGAAGGAACTCATGAAATAATCCCAGAAAGGGGAGTGTATACCATTGAAAGATAAGAAGATATTTGTATCTATCTCCGAAAGGAATTGGACGATTTCGCTATGTATCATCAGGCTTTATTGATCTATTTTTAACGTCGCAAATATACAATAAAGAATAGTAAATGTCCTATATTACCTTATAAATATTCCATATTTCTTAATAATTAGCGTTTGGCAAGATCATCGTAGAGCTTCTGTAAGAACGCTTTTCCTTTTTCCAGATTAGCTCCTTTGGCGGTGCCTTCGTCCAGTTGTACGGTATTGGCGTCAAGATTATACACCAATTGGTTGTCGGCAGTAATCATTCCGAAATAATCCGGCCGGGTAAAGTATGCGAAATGAGGAGAGCCCGGATTCAGGATATTCTTGCTGAAAGTAAATTCATCGTGCGGTAATCCTAATTGAGCGAGCAAAGTGGCGGCAATGTCAATTTGCGAAGCATAGGTATCTACTACCAGAGGTTGTTTAATTGCACCTCCGATTAAAATCAGCGGAATGGTTTGTCCGTCCAGCGGATTTTCTATTGGATACGGATATGCACCCTGATGATCGGGAACGAGTACAAACAGTGTATTTTTCCATAGCGGTGTCTCTTGATACTGTTTCACGAAATCTCCCACGCAACTATCGGCATAGGCAAAAGAATTGAGGATTTTGTCATCCAGTCTGTGGAACGGGACTTCGAATGGTTCGTGGCTGCTTGATGTCTGTACAAGTTTCAGGAATGGCTCTTCTTGTTTTTCTTCTTTCAGGTCTTTCATCAGGCGCTGGAACAAAACGTGATCTTGTGCTCCCCATTTTCCGGTACGTTCGGACAGAGGGAAATCTTTATCGGAAATAATCTTCTCGATACCGGAAGATACCAGGTAAGAGCGCATATTGGTGAAATCGGCATCTCCTCCATAGTAATATTCGAGGCTGTATCCTGCATTTTTCAAGCTGCGGGGGATGGAAGGAAGTTTGTCCGTCTTTTCGGGATATTTCATGATGCTGGTACTCGGCTGTCCGGGATATCCGCTGATGATAGATGCCAGTCCGCGGTCTGTGCGGAAACTGCTGCCGTAGAAGTTGCTGAATAATACGCCTTCTTTTGCGAATTTATCCATGTTGACAGCCACATTGGGTTGTCCTCCGAAAGTTTCCATCAAGTGTGTGGAGAAACTCTCAAGGATAATGAAAATAATGTTCGGGCGTTGTGTATTCAATAATTGAGGGATGCTGTCTGTTGCTGCGACGGGTTTGTCTACCATCTCTGCAAATAATTCGTCGGCTATTTTCGGGTCCATGAAGCGATACTGCTTATCGAAATTATTCTGATGGGTGGCAGAATACATGAAGCTGAATGCCGGATTAATGGCTGCATGATTCATGCGTTGATCCTGACTGAAATACACTTTGCTTAAATTCATGGTGGATACGCTGAATCCGCCCCGGATAGGGATGAAGAGTGCCGCTGTCAGCAAAAGCAGTGCAAGCGAGACATTCTGGCGTCGATAAGGTATTTTCAGAGGCTTTTTCTCCCGGATAAGGACACAATAGAAAATACAGTATAGAATTGCTGCATAGATCAATATAGCCAGAATTCCAAGTAGAACAAACCAAAAACTGACACTTGCCATGGCATCTTTGGGAGAAGAGAAGAAATAGAAAATAGGAGTGGCGTCCAGACGGAATCCCCAAAATCCGTACAATCCCAAGTCAATGATAAAAATGCAGGCCATGACAAAGGCTATTACTCCGAAATATCCTTGCCGGATGCGGCGGAGTATGGATGAATTTGTCCAGGCGGAAGCAATGAGCAGGATGCCGGGGATAGCGGTCAGATAGCCTGCAAGAGATAAATCCAGTGGTAATCCGTGCCACATGACGCGGCAATAGTCACCCAAAGATGCATTAGTATATAAGTCATGGTAGTAAACCATGAAGATTGGTTTCTGAAGAACGAATAAAAGAACAAATAAAAAATAGGTCGTGAGAAATTGTATAATTCTCTTTTTCATATATGTAAACTTAAAAAGATTGAACGGATACAAAGTTACTATACTTTTCCTTATCTTTCTCATGATGTGATGTAAAACATACCTTTTTTTCCATATCTTTGTCGTGTCTGTGACAAAAATGAAGTAATAAGATGGCAAAGATTGCAAAGAAACTAACAGATTTAGTGGGGAATACCCCTTTGATGGAACTTTCCGGTTATAGTGGAAAGTATGGTCTGGAACAAAATATTATTGCCAAACTGGAGGCTTTTAATCCGGCGGGAAGTGTAAAAGACAGAGTCGCTCTTTCGATGATTGAAGATGCGGAAGCTCGTGGAGCATTGAAACCCGGTGCAACGATTATTGAGCCGACAAGCGGAAATACAGGTGTAGGGTTGGCAATGGTGGCTACTATTAAAGGGTATCACCTAATATTGACCATGCCCGAAACGATGAGTCTGGAACGGCGGAATCTGTTGAAAGCGTTGGGTGCGCAGATTGTATTGACAGATGGGCTGGGAGGGATGGCAGCTTCCATTGCCAAAGCGCAGGAGTTGCGTGATAGTATCCCCGGTTCGGTGATTTTGCAACAATTTGAGAATCCGGCCAATGCTGCTGTTCATGAACGGGCAACGGGTGAAGAAATTTGGAGGGATACAGATGGTGAAGTGGCCGTTTTTGTAGCCGGAGTTGGTACCGGAGGAACAGTCTGCGGGGTAGCCCGTGCTTTGAAGAAACATAATCCGAATATTTATATTGTTGCTGTGGAACCGGCATCATCTCCTGTGTTGGCAGGCGGAGAGGCGGCTTCGCATCGTATTCAAGGTATTGGAGCGAATTTTATCCCGAAGCTTTATGATGCTTCGGTGGTGGATGAAGTAATAGGCGTGCCAGATGATGACGCGATTCGTGCAGGACGTGAGTTAGCGGCAACAGAAGGTCTGTTGGCGGGTATTTCTTCGGGAGCAGCTGTGTATGCCGCCCGTCAACTGTCACAACGCCCGGAATTTAAGAACAAAAAAATAGTAGCGTTGTTACCTGATACGGGAGAGCGTTATTTGTCGACCGAACTGTTTGCTTTTGACGCATATCCATTGGATTAATTCATTCACTATAAAAAGACCTGAACCATGGTAAGAATAATTATAGTTTTGCTTTTTTGTTTTCCGGCTGTTACCTTTGCGCAAACCTATCAGCAATTGTCCGAGAGAGCCATTGAGTGTATCGAAAAAGACAGTCTTCCCCAGGCAGAGGAACTTTTGCTTCAGGCTTTGAAGTTGGAACCGAAAAACGCAAAGAATGCACTGCTCTTTTCTAACTTGGGATTGGTTCAGCGCCGTTTGGGCGAGTTTGATAAGGCATTGGAATCTTATTCTTTTGCACTGAACTTTGCTCCTTTGGCAGTCCCTATTTTGCTCGACCGTGCCGCCATTTATATGGAAATGGGAAAAACAGACCGTGCTTATACGGATTATTGCCAGGTGTTGGACGAGGACAAACAGAACAAAGAAGCTCTGTTGATGCGTGCTTATATTTATGTGCTCCGCCGCGATTATCCGGCTGCGAGAATAGATTATAATCGTTTATTGGAACTCGATCCGCAGAGCTATAGCGGACGGCTGGGACTGGCTACTTTGGAGCAGAAAGAAGGAAAATTCCGGGAAGCTCTTGAGATATTGAATAAGATGCTTGCGGCCACTCCTGAAGATGCGACGCTCTATATTGCCCGTGCCGATGTGGAACGTGAGATGAAACATGAAGATTTGGCATTGGTCGATTTGGAGGAAGCCATCCGGTTGGATGCTGCCTCGGCTGATGCTTATCTGTTGCGTGGAAATATCTACCTGGCACAGAAGAAGAAAGGACTGGCAAAAGCTGACTTTGAAAAAGCTATTTCATTGGGAGTGCCTCCGGCTGATTTGCACGAGCAATTGCGGCAATGCAAGTGAAGTTATTAATAAGCCAACTATATCTTTCCGGTTTACATAAGTGAGCGCCTTTTGTTATAGGCATTAGTTCGTTCCACAGTTGTTTCCCTTTAGTTCTACCTATGTGGAACTAAAGGGAAACAACTGTGGAACGGAAAGATAACCTTAGTGGAACGAATAATCATTAGTCAGGTGACTCGTTAATATATACTATTCAAGAATTTCTTTTATTCTACGAACTGTCTAATCAGATTTACGAAATCCTTTCCATATTTCTTTTTCTTGTGTTCGCCGATACCACTGATTTCTCCAAACTCTTCGATGGTGGTGGGACGTGAGATGCAAAGCAGATGCAACACTTTGTCTGACAAGACGATATAGGCGGGCAAAGCTTCCTGATCGGCAAGTTGTTTTCTTAATCCTCGCAATGCTTCGAACAAATCTTGGCTTTCGCCGCCTGCCGCGCCGAAGGGGAGTTCTTTGGCGATAACCACTTTTTTCTTTTTTCCTTTTCGGGTAACTGCTTCCTCATGCTGGATAACTACCAATGCCGCTTGTGTCCTTCCGAAGAGAACATCACTTCCGCTTGACGTTATTTTGAGATGATTATTCTCATTATAAGCTATTTCAAAGTAGCCGAGTTGCAGCATTTGAAGCAGATAGTCTTGCCAGTCACGAGGAGGAATGTCGCGTCCGGCACCGAACGTTTTAAGTTCCTGATACCCTTTTCCGGTTACTTCCGCAGAATAGTTTCCACGAAGAATATCAATCAACACTCCTGTGCTGATTTGTTGTTCTGTGCGTGCGATGGCACTTAATGCTTTTTGCACGATGACTGTACCGTCGAATCGTTGAGGGGGATTTTTACAAACATCGCAGTTACCGCAATCCTCTGTTGTTGTTTCTCCGAAGTAGCTTAATAAGATTCTTCGTCGGCAAATATCGGCCTCTGCGTATTGCTGCATACGTTGGAGCTTTTCCAGATTGATATTTTGCTGATTACTTTCCGAAGCGAATTTAGTTAGTAATATTAAGTCGCCTAATGAATAAAACAGGACAGTATTGCTGGGAAGCCCGTCACGTCCGGCACGTCCTATTTCCTGATAAAAGCTTTCTATACTTTTAGGCAGGTTATAATGTATCACCCAGCGGACATTTGATTTATCAATCCCCATTCCAAAAGCAATGGTGGCACATACCACTTGTATGCGGTCGTTAATAAAATCATTCTGTGTTTCGTCCCGGTGTTGAGTGGATAACCCGGCGTGATAAACACCGCAGCGGATACCCTGCTTCTGTAACATCTGTGCGACGGTTTCCGTCTTACTTCGACTCATGCAGTAAATAATCCCGCTTTCTTCCCCGTGGCGGTGGATAAATTCTAAGATAGCCTTGTTCTTTTCCTTCGCTTGAAATCCACGTTTCACAGTCAGGCTGATGTTGGGACGGTCGAACGAGGAAATGAAGGTACGCGGATGGTTCAGATGCAATTGCCGTACGATGTCTTCACGCGTGATTTTATCCGCGGTGGCAGTTAGTGCGACAATTGGTATTTGCGGAAATTGTTGGTGGAGCACTCCCATTTGTGTGTATTCCGGACGGAAATCATGTCCCCATTGCGAAATACAATGAGCTTCATCAATAGCAAACAGAGAGATGTTCATATCCCGCAACAAATAGTCCTTTTCAGCTAAAAGTTTTTCCGGTGAAATGTAAAGCAGCTTCAGGCGACCTTCAATGCATGCGCGGCGCAGATTAGCGTTTTCTGTTTCGTCATTACTGCTGTTCAGCGCTCCGGCAGCGATGCCGTTTGCCAGCAATGCTTCTACCTGATCTTTCATCAATGAGATGAGGGGAGAAACGACAACGGCAGTACCTTCGCAAAGCAGTGCGGGAAGTTGGTAACAGATTGATTTCCCCCCACCAGTGGGCATTAATACCAATGCATCCTGTTTGTTCAGGATGTGTCGGATGATTTCTTCTTGCAGAGGACGGAAATTATCGTACCCGAAATATGTCTTTAAAGTCTCTCTCATTGATGCTGATTTATCCATGCTGCAAAGGTACATTTTTCTTTGGCAATTTTTCATCATGTGTAGATTTCTGTTTCTGATATGAATTATAAATAAGTTAAAGTTTCTTATTATTCGGACTCATTCCTTCTTTTTCAAGGTTTTTGATTGTTTATTTAGAAAAAAAATGCACAAAATAATTGTGTGTTTAAAAAAAAAGTAAGACATTTGTAACATGTTACGTTGCAAATGAGCAATTATTAACAAATGAACAAACCCTAACCAGTTAATTCAATGAGCGATTTAGAGAACAAAAAAACGGAAGAAACTCCGAAAAAACGTCCCTACAATTTGAGGGAAAAGAAAGAAAAGAAGGCTGCATACAGGTCTTTGATTAGACCGGAATTGGCAGACGAGTTGTATGACAAGATCCTGAATATCATCGTTGTACAGAAGAAGTACAAGGATCCTGACTATTCAGCTAAGGACTTGGCGAAAGAATTGAAGACGAATACTCGTTACCTTTCTGCAGTAGTAAACTCACGCTTTGGCATGAACTATTCTTGCCTGTTGAATGAATACAGAGTAAAAGATGCTTTGCATTTATTGACTGACAAACGTTATGCCGACAAAAATGTGGAAGAAATTAGTGCCATGGTTGGCTTTGCAAATCGTCAATCTTTTTACGCTGCATTTTACAAAAACGTAGGTGAGACTCCTAATGGATATCGCAAAAAACATCTCGAAAATAAGAAATAATTGCGCGTTCCGAAATTAGTCAAAAGGAATTACCTCTAAATGAAAGATTTTGGAGATAATTCCTTTTCTCATTTTAATTAATCAATGCTAGCATTATGAAAAAACATCTGATTTTAATGACAGTGGCCGCTACGCTTTTAACATCGTGCGGAGGAAGTAAAACAACAACTGCTGAAGCAGACAAATTTGATTATACAGTGGAACAATTTGCTGATTTACAGATATTGCGTTATAAAGTTCCCGGATTTGAAGAACTGACGCTGAAACAGAAGGAACTGATTTATTACCTGACAGAGGCTGCTCTGGAGGGAAGGGATATTCTGTTTGACCAGAATGGAAAATATAATTTGAGAATCCGTCGGATGCTCGAAGCAGTATATACAAACTATCAGGGAGATAAAACAACGCCTGATTTTAAAAATATGGAGGTGTATCTGAAAAGGGTATGGTTCTCCAATGGTATTCATCACCACTATGGTACGGAGAAATTCGTGCCCAACTTCTCGCAGGAGTTCTTGAAACAGGCTGTACTCGGTATAGATGCCAAGTTGCTGCCGTTGGCGAAAGGACAGACTGCCGAACAACTTTGTGCCGAACTGTTTCCGGTGATTTTCGATCCGACTGTTATGCCGAAACGGGTAAACCAGGCAGATGGCGAAGATCTTGTGTTGACTTCTGCTTGTAACTATTATGACGGAGTGACGCAGAAAGAGGCAGAGAGTTTTTATAGCGCCCTGAAAGACCCGAAAGACGAAACACCGGTTTCTTACGGGCTGAACAGTCGGCTGGTCAAAGAAAACGGAAAGTTGGAGGAGAAAGTTTGGAAAGTAGGCGGACTCTATACACAGGCAATAGAGAAGATTGTTTATTGGCTGAAGAAAGCGGAAGGTGTAGCAGAGAATGAGGCACAAAAGGCCGTCATCACCAAACTGATTCAATTCTATGAAACAGGCAATCTGAAAGATTTCGATGAATATGCCATTCTTTGGGTGAAAGACCTTGATTCACGAATCGACTTTGTGAATGGATTTACTGAAAGTTACGGTGACCCGTTGGGTATGAAAGCGAGCTGGGAGTCTTTGGTGAATTTCAAAGATTTGGAATCAACGCACCGCACAGAGATAATCAGTAGCAATGCGCAGTGGTTTGAAGATCATTCTCCGGTAGATAAATCTTTCAAGAAAGAAAAGGTAAAAGGGGTATCGGCTAAAGTGATTACTGCCGCTATCCTTGCAGGTGATCTTTACCCGGCAACGGCTATCGGTATCAATCTGCCGAATGCAAACTGGATTCGTGCTCACCACGGCTCTAAATCGGTGACAATCGGAAATATAACAGATGCTTATAATAAAGCCGCTCACGGAAACGGATTCAACGAAGAATTTGTTTATAGCGATGCGGAAATACAACTGATCGATGCGTATTCTGATTTAACGGATGAGCTGCATACGGACTTGCACGAATGTTTAGGACACGGTTCCGGTAAGTTACTTCCGGAGGTAGATCCTGATGCTTTGAAAGCATACGGCTCTACCATCGAAGAGGCGCGTGCCGATTTGTTCGGATTGTATTATGTGGCTGACCCTAAGCTGGTGGAACTGGGACTTCTCTCTTCTCCCGATGCTTATAAAGCTCAATATTATACTTATCTGATGAACGGTCTGATGACGCAATTGGTACGTATCGAACCGGGAAATACTGTGGAAGAAGCTCACATGCGTAACCGCCAGTTGATAGCCCGTTGGGTATTTGAGAAGGGGGCTGCCGATAAAGTGGTGGAATTGGTGAAGAAAGACGGAAAGACTTATGTGGTTATCAATGACTATCAGAAAGTACGCGAGCTTTTCGGCGAATTGTTGGCTGAAATCCAGCGAATCAAATCGACAGGCGACTTTGAAGGTGCCCGTTCATTGGTAGAAAACTATGCCGTAAAAGTAGATCCGGCTTTACATGCAGAAGTTCTGGAACGTTATAAGAAGTTGAATCTGGCTCCTTATAAAGGTTTTGTGAATCCGAAATACGAACTGGTGACAGATGAAAACGGAAACGTTACGGATGTCACAGTTTCTTATGATGAAGGTTATGTAGAACAAATGTTGCGTTACAGCACTGATTATTCTCCGCTGCCTTCCATAAACAACTGATCTGAAATGGATATTAAAGAACAATTGAAAGATATCAAGACACAGCTCCGTCTCTCTATGAACGGGGCTGTGTCCCAAAGTATGCGCGAGAAAGGGCTGGTTTATAAACTCAATTTCGGAGTGGAACTGCCTCGTATCAAGATGATTGCCGAAGGTTACGAAAAGAATCATGACCTGGCGCAGGCTTTATGGAAAGAGGAAATTCGTGAGTGTAAGATTCTGGCGGGAATGCTTCAGCCGATCGAAACGTTTTATCCCGAGATAGCCGATATTTGGGTGGAAAACATCCGGAATATCGAAATAGCAGAACTGACTTGTATGAATCTCTTCCAGCATTTACCGTATGCTCCGGCCAAATCTTTTCACTGGATTGCCGACGAACAGGAGTACGTGCAGACTTGTGGTTTCCTGACTGCCGCCCGTCTTCTGATGAAGAAAGGGGATATGACCGAACGTGCCTCCGGCGAATTGCTCGACCAGGCGATTTGTGCGGTACATTCCGACAGCTATCATATTCGTAACGCAGCTTTGCTGGTTATCCGCAAATATATGCAGCATAGCGAGGAACATGCTTTTCAAGTATGCCGCCTGGTGGAAGGTATGGCTGATTCTACTTTGGAAGGAGAGCAGATGCTCTACAATATGGTGAAAGAAGAGCTTGCTGTAGACTAATCTTATTTTCATGGAGTAAGTCCTTTTATTAAATAACGGTTTAATTTTTTAGACGCGGATAACACGGATGACGCGTCTAAAAAATAAACCGTCTTGTTATTCGTTTATTATATAAGCCAATCTACAAAACGAATGATAGCCTCCATTTAATTTATAAAAAAACTGTCTAACTCTGTGATGAACTAAAAAAACTTCTCTTTATCATTTGCTTTCCGCAAAAAAGGCTTAACTTTGTTCGCGCTAATTTTGGCTGATGATGGAAACTCAAAACGTGAAAGATACAGTAAGGCAGATATTCACGGAATATCTCACGGCGAACGGGCATCGAAAGACTCCTGAACGCTACGCCATACTCGATACTATTTATTCTATCGACGGTCATTTCGATATTGACATGCTTTATTCACGAATGATGGACCAGGAGAATTTCCGGGTGAGCCGGGCGACTCTCTACAACACCATTATTCTTCTTATCAATGCACGGCTGGTCATTAAGCATCAGTTCGGTACTTCCTCCCAATACGAAAAATCATATAATCGCGAGACACATCATCATCAGATATGTACTCAATGTGGTAAAGTGACCGAGTTTCAGAACGAGGAACTGCAGCAAGCCATTGAAAATACGAAATTGAGCCGCTTCCAGCTTTCGCATTACTCCTTATATATATATGGAGTATGTAGTAAGTGCGACAGAGCTAACAAACGGAAAAAAGTAAATAACAACAATAAAAAAGAAAAATGAAAGTAGATGTTCTATTAGGATTACAATGGGGCGACGAAGGTAAAGGAAAAGTAGTCGACGTTTTAACACCTAAGTATGATGTGGTTGCTCGTTTTCAGGGCGGCCCGAATGCCGGTCACACGCTTGAGTTTGAAGGACAGAAATATGTGCTTCGCTCTATTCCTTCCGGTATTTTTCAAGGAAACAAGGTAAACATCATCGGTAACGGTGTGGTACTTGATCCGGCATTGTTTAAAGCAGAGGCAGAAGCACTTGAAGCATCGGGTCATCCGCTGAAAGAACGTTTGCACATTTCAAAGAAAGCTCATCTTATTCTTCCGACACACCGTATTCTGGATGCTGCATACGAAGCAGCCAAAGGTGATGCTAAAGTAGGAACTACTGGTAAGGGTATCGGCCCTACTTACACGGATAAAGTGAGCCGTAACGGTGTTCGTGTAGGTGATATTCTTCATAATTTCGATCAGAAGTATGCTGCCGCAAAAGCTCGTCACGAACAAATTCTGAAGAGCTTGAATTATGAATACGATCTTACTGAACTGGAAAAAGCATGGTTGGAAGGTATCGAATACCTGAAACAATTCCATTTCGTAGATAGCGAACATGAAGTGAATAACCTGTTGAAGGATGGTAAGAGCGTGCTTTGTGAAGGAGCGCAGGGTACTATGCTTGATATTGATTTCGGTTCATATCCGTTTGTGACTTCTTCCAATACCGTATGTGCGGGAGCCTGCACCGGACTTGGAGTGGCACCTAACCGTATCGGTGAAGTATATGGTATCTTCAAGGCATACTGTACTCGTGTAGGAGCAGGTCCGTTCCCATCAGAACTGTTTGACGAAACAGGCGACAAGATGTGTACGTTGGGACATGAATTCGGTTCTGTAACCGGTCGTAAACGTCGTTGCGGATGGATCGACCTGGTAGCGTTGAAGTATTCCGTTATGATAAACGGAGTTACCAAATTGATTATGATGAAGAGCGATGTACTCGATACTTTCGAAACAATCAAAGCGTGTGTTGCTTACAAAGTGAACGGTGAAGAGATCGACTACTTCCCGTATGACATCACAGAAGGCGTAGAACCTGTATATGCAGAGCTTCCGGGCTGGCAGACAGATATGACCAAGATGCAGAGCGAAGATGAATTCCCGGAAGAATTCAATGCTTACCTGACTTTCCTGGAAGAACAGCTTGGTGTAGAAATCAAGATTGTATCTGTAGGACCAGACAGAGCACAGACCATCGAGCGTTATACTGAAGAATAACAATTGATTTATTATATGGAGGAAAGGCGGAGATTGAAGAAAAACTCCGCCTTTCTTGTTCAATCCTTTGTATAGTCTATCCTAAACACACAAAAATAATGTATGCCTTATGAAAACACGTTTTATAACTTTCCTTTTGTTGTTCGTAATGAACTTGGGAGTATTTGCGCAATCCTCCTATCAGCCTACCGAAGAGAATCTGAAAGCACGGCAGGAATTTCAGGATAATAAGTTTGGTATTTTTCTTCATTGGGGGCTATACGCTATGCTCGCTACCGGTGAGTGGACTATGACAAACAATAATCTGAATTATAAAGAGTATGCCAAACTGGCAGGCGGATTTTATCCTTCCAAGTTTGACGCGGATAAATGGGTGGAGGCTATTAAAGCTTCGGGAGCCAAATATATCTGTTTTACTACCCGTCATCATGAAGGTTTTTCTATGTTTGACACTAAGTATTCGGATTATAACGTAGTCAAAGCTACTCCTTTTAAAAGAGATATTGTGAAAGAGCTGGCAGCAGCCTGTGCCAAGCAGGGCATCAAGCTCCATTTTTATTATTCACATCTTGACTGGGCGCGCGAGGACTATCCCTGGGGACGTACAGGACAGGGCACAGGTCGCTTGAACTCGAAAGGAGATTGGAAAAGTTATTATCAATTTATGAATAACCAGTTGACAGAATTGCTGACGAATTACGGTCCGATAGGTGCTATTTGGTTTGACGGATGGTGGGATCAGCCCAAAACTTTTAACTGGGAATTACCGGAACAGTATGCTCTGATTCACAAACTCCAACCGGGGTGTCTGGTGGGTAATAATCATCATCAGACGCCTTTTGATGGAGAAGATATTCAGATTTTCGAACGCGATCTGCCGGGTGAGAATGCTTCGGGACTTTCCGGACAGGAGGTGAGTCGTCTGCCGTTGGAAACTTGTGAAACAATGAATGGTATGTGGGGATATAAGATTACCGATCAGAATTATAAATCAACAAAGACATTGATTCACTATCTGGTGAAGGCAGCCGGTAAGAATGCCAATCTTTTGATGAATATCGGCCCTCAACCCGATGGGGAACTTCCTGCGGTAGCTGTACAACGCTTGGCAGAGATGGGAGAGTGGATGAAACAATATGGTGAAACGATTTATGGAACACGAAGCGGTGCAGTTGCTCCACATGATTGGGGAGTGACAACACAAAAAGGAAATAAACTCTATGTGCATATTCTCGACCTGAAAGATGCGGCTTTGTTCCTGCCGTTGTCAGATAAGAAGGTCAAGAAGGCAGTCTTGTTTAAAGACCAGTCTCCGGTTCGTTTCACAAAGACGAAAGCCGGTGTTTTGCTCGAATTCGCCGAGGTTCCGAAAGATATTGACTATGTGGTAGAACTGACAATTGACTAATTTTTAGCTAATTCTTCATAAAAGCAAGGGGAAACTATTCTGACATTGAACGTTTCCCCTTATTTTTGGCAAACAATTTGTTTATAAAGATATAGAGTAATAATTAAAATTGAAAAGTATATGATGTCTTATTGGGTATTATTTATAGGAATCGCTGTTGTAAGTTGGTTGGTACAGATGAATTTGCAAAACAAATTCAAGAAGTACTCTAAGATTCCTACAGGAAATGGAATGACAGGACGCGACGTTGCTTTAAAAATGTTGCATGACAATGGAATTTATGACGTACAGGTTACACATACGCCGGGACGGTTGACCGACCACTACAATCCTACTAACAAAACGGTGAATTTGAGTGAAGGGGTGTATGAAAGTAACAGTATAATGGCAGCTGCCGTAGCAGCCCATGAATGTGGACACGCTGTACAACATGCACGCATGTATGCTCCGTTGAAAATGCGTAGTGCGCTGGTTCCGGTGGTAAACTTTGCCTCTTCCATTATGACGTGGGTATTGTTGGGTGGTATCTTGTTGATAAACTCTTTCCCGCAGTTATTGCTGGCAGGTATTATCCTGTTTGCTATGACTACATTGTTCAGCTTTATCACGCTGCCGGTGGAAATCAATGCAAGTAAACGTGCGTTGGTCTGGTTGAGTTCATCCGGCATTACTAATTCGTACAATCATGCACAGGCTGAAGATGCTCTTCGTTCTGCTGCTTATACGTATGTAGTTGCTGCATTAGGCTCACTGGCTACATTGGTATACTACATCATGATCTTCATGGGTAGAAGAGACTAAGAAATGAAAAAGGGAGAAAAGTACGTTTATTAACTTCTCTCCATAGAATATAAAAAGATTCTCCGCAGTCTTTCCGAAGACTATGGAGGATTTTTTGTATTGTTTAGGGTCTTACTTGAGTGTTTCTTTACGATATTGATAGGGGATGGACACAATACGGGTGATTTTTTCAAATATATGTAAGTATTGCTCGGAAATTTGCAGTAAATTTGCGCAATTAAAATTATAAACAGTAATATTATGGCAGCAAAACCAAGTATTCCTAAAGGAACTCGTGACTTTTCGCCGGTAGAAATGGCGAAGCGTAATTATATATTCAATACGATTCGTGACGTATATCATTTGTATGGATTCCAGCAGATAGAGACTCCTTCGATGGAGATGCTTTCTACATTGATGGGAAAGTACGGCGATGAGGGAGATAAACTACTCTTTAAGATTCAGAACTCTGGAGATTACTTTTCCGGGATTACTGACGAAGAATTGTTAAGCCGTAATGCTGCCAAACTGGCAAGCAAATTCTGTGAGAAAGGTTTGCGTTACGACTTGACAGTGCCTTTTGCCCGTTATGTAGTGATGCATCGTGATGAGATCACTTTCCCGTTCAAACGCTATCAGATTCAACCGGTATGGCGTGCCGACCGCCCGCAGAAAGGACGTTATCGCGAATTTTATCAATGTGATGCCGATGTTGTAGGAAGCGATTCGTTATTGAACGAAGTGGAATTGATGCAGATTGTCGATACCGTTTTTAGTCGTTTCAATATTCGTGTATGTATTAAGATTAACAACCGCAAGATTCTTTCCGGCATCGCTGAAATTATAGGCGAATCGGATAAGATTGTAGATATTACCGTAGCTATTGATAAATTGGATAAAATCGGTTTGGATAATGTAAATGCCGAACTGAAAGAGAAGGGAATCAGTGATGAGGCTATTGCCAAGTTGCAGCCGATCATTCTTCTTAGTGGTACGAATGCGGAAAAGTTGAACAAACTCAGAAAAATATTGAGAGATAGTGAAATTGGTTTGCAAGGAGTAGAAGAAATAGATTTTATTAGAAAGACATTGTGGAATGACGTTCCTCGATTGAAGAATAAGATGGAGATTGATTTGACTTTGGCTCGTGGATTGAATTATTATACAGGTGCTATTTTTGAAGTGAAAGCGTTAGATGTGCAAATTGGTAGTATTACAGGTGGCGGTCGTTATGATAATCTGACAGGAGTATTTGGTCTGGAAAATGTATCAGGTGTAGGGATTTCCTTTGGTGCTGACCGTATTTTTGATGTATTGAACCAGCTTGAACTTTATCCAAAAGAAGCAACAGATGGTACAAAAGTCCTTTTTTTGAATCTTGGTGAAAAGGAGTCTAAAATTTCTATGTATATACTGAATAAAGTACGTAATGCTGGTATTCATGCGGAAATCTTCCCTGATATAGCAAGAAAAAATAAACAACAAAATAAGCAGATGAGTTATGCTAAAGCTAAGAATATTCCTTTTGTTGCTATAGTGGAAGAGAAAGAAATGAACAATAAAAAGAATATTAGATTGAAGAATATGAAAACAGGAAAATATAAGTTTGTTTCGGCAGAAGAACTGATTGCTGTTGTGAAGAAATAAGCAGAGAGTAATGGAAATTATAAAATTATTAACTGCTCTCAAAGTAGAGCAGTTAATAATTTATGTATATTGCGAAAGTCCGGTATTTCACCGGATTCTTTCCTTTTAATCGGGATTTAATATTTTATTTGATCTAGTATTCCATTGAGGAAAGCAATTGCTACTCCATAGTTCGTCATAGGAATGTGCTGCTCCCGCGCACGTTCGATGCGACTAAGTACGTATTTACGGTTAAACATACATGCTCCGCAATGGATAACTAAAGAGTAAGGAGTCAGATCTTGTGGAAAGTCGGTTCCTGCTACCATATCAATTTGCAGATTCTCTCCAATCCGTTTCCGTAACAAACGAGGAAGTTTCACTCTTCCTATATCTTCTGAAAGGGGAGCGTGCGTACAAGCTTCCGCTATCAGTACACGTGACGATTCCGTCAGTCTTTCGATGACAGCTGCACTTTCTACATAATAGTGAATATCACCCTTATAACCTGCGAAAAGCACCGAGAAAGAAGTCAGTTCACTTTCCTTTGGTTTCTGTTCATAAATCGCTTTGAAAACTTGTGAATCGGTGATGATTAACTTCGGAGGACGGGCAAGGGCTTGTAGGGTTGCAGAAAACTTATCAGTGGTGCAAGTCATTACGAAGCATTTTTTATCCAACAATTCACGGATAGTCTGCACTTGCGGTAAGATCAGTCTGCCTTTGGGAGCTTGGATATCCTGCGGCATTACTAAAAGTACAAGGTCATTCTCTGTAACAAGTTCCCCGGTGATACTTTGTTGACCGAAGTCCGAAGGTAATTTTTCGAGGATGGCTTGCCGGATCAGTTCGATTCCTATCTTTTCTTTGGCACTGATAAGCAAGGGGTGTATTTTACATTGTTCCTCGATATATGTAGCTAAATGATCGCTATTCTCTCGTATATCTATTTTATTCAATACCGGAATGACAGGGATATTCTTCTCTTTCAATAGCGCCAGTATCTCTTTTTCATGAAAAAAGGTAGTGTCTTCACATAATAACAATGCAATATCCGTTTTCTCAATAGCCTTTAAAGTCCGGCTGATACGCAGTTCTCCAAGCTCTCCTTCGTCATCGAATCCCGGAGTATCTATAAAAAGACAAGGACCAATACCTTGAATCTCCATTGCTTTAGACACAAGGTCGGTAGTCGTTCCGGGAGTATTTGAAACGAGCGCGATGTCCTGTCCTGTCAACGCATTGATAAGAGAAGACTTACCACTATTCCGTCTACCAAAAAGGGTGATATGAAGTCTGTTAGCATTTGGAGTATCTGTTAAGCCCATGTTTGTTAGTGATTAGTTTATTAGTGATTGGTAGTTAGTAGTTAATGATTTGTTTAATCACTAACCTGTTAATCATTAAAATCTAAAGTCTCTTTGTCCTGCAGCTATTGCTTTGAGATTCCGGATAGCTATTTCCCTGATTTTGGGATTGGGGATTCGTTCCGTTTCTTTTAGAATCAGTTCCAATCCTTTCTGTCGCGTATCTTCTGAAGCATAATCTTCCAGATACTCTTTCAGAGTCATTAGGGCATTCGGTCCGCAACAGTTTGCTATCTGACCGGATTTTACTAATGACATGAAACGGTCTCCCGTCCGTCCTTCCCGGTAACAGGCTGTACAGAAACTGGGGATATATCCGAGTTCGAGCAACCAGTTGACCACCTCGTCCAATGTCCGGGTGTCGCTCACATCAAATTGGGCAGAATTATGATCGGGTAATTCCGTTTCAGCATATCCGCCTACACTGGTACGCGAACCGCCACTGATTTGTGAAATACCCAATTCGAGCACTTTCTTGCGTGATTCTTGCGATTCACGTGTAGAAATAATCATTCCCGTATAAGGAACGGCAATTCGGATAACAGCTACAATCTTGCTGAATATCTCATCCGAAATTGCGTTCGGGAAATCTTCCGCATCGATGTCATCTGCCGAACAGATGCGCGGCACACTGATTGTATGCGGCCCTACACCGAATTTGGCTTCCAAATGTTCGGCATGCATTAATAATCCGATAAAATCATACCGATAAGTATTCAAACCGAAAAGGACGCCAATGCCTACATCATCGATTCCTCCTTCCATCGCGCGGTCCATTGCTTCGGTGTGATAGGCGTAATTGCTTTTAGGTCCGGTGGGATGGAGAGCTTCGTAGTTATCTTTGTGATAAGTCTCTTGGAATAAGATATACGTGCCGATACCCGCTTCTTTCAATCGGCGATAATTTTCTACTGTAGTGGCTGCGATATTTACGTTTACCCGGCGGATAGCTCCGTTTTTATGCTTGATACTATAAATCGTCTGAATAGATTCCAGAATATATTCTATCGGGTTCAGTGACGGATGCTCACCGGCTTCAAGAGCCAGTCGCTTATGTCCCATATCCTGCAAAGCAATTACCTCCCGGCGGATTTCTTCCTGTGTCAGTTTCTTGCGTGCAATAGTTTTGTTTTTGGCATGATACGGACAATATACGCAACCGTTTACGCAATGATTAGATAAATAAAGCGGTGCGAACATGACGATACGGTTGCCGTAAAACTTCTGTTTGATTTCTTTAGCGAGATGAAAGATACGTTCTATCAGGTCAGGTTGGTTACACTCCAGCAGAATAGCCGCTTCCCGGTGTGTCAGTCCCTTGCACAACGCTGCCTTTTCAATCAGTTGTTCAATCAGGACACGATTATCCTTATTGTTCTGTGCATATTCCAGCGTATCCAAAATTTCTTCGTGATGGATAAACTCTTCTGCTTTGGATGAATCTTTTTGGTATATCATAATATTCTTTGTTTTTTCACCACAGATTACACGGATTCACACAGATTAAAATTTAATTTGAAATAAATCTGTGTGAATCCGTGTAATTTGTGGTGCGCTTAAAGTCGCCTCTTTCGGTAGATATCTCATAGCCGATGGCATTCAACTGCTTTTGTAAGGTAGCCAGTCCTTCGGCGGATTCCGCTCCGAGTGAAGCTTTGTCATTGTATAATTCATATTTTTTCCGTTCCTCCCGGGGAGACAGGTTGGGCATAACCACATTTGCACCTGCCAATATACCCCGCTCCCTACCATCAGGAATAAGAGTGGCGAGAGCCGTTGTTGCCGGAATCAATGTGGATGGATGCATCAAACGGAAGATCGATAATAAAAGAATCGTCCGTTCCACCGTTCCGCTGGGATATTGGGCAAAAGGCGTATCATGATGGGGTAGAAAAGGACCGATGCCAATCATTTCCGGCTGTAGCTTTTCAATGAACAAGATATCCTCGATGATATGTTCTACTGTTTGCCCTGGGCTGCCGACCATAATTCCGGTTCCTGTCTGATAGCCGATGTCTTTTAAATCCGCTAAACATTGCAGGCGCTGTTTGCCGGACATTTCTGCCGGATGCAGTTGCCGGTAATGCGACTCATTATATGTTTCGTGACGTAACAGATAACGGTTGGCTCCGGCACGGAAGAAACGTTCGTATGCATCACGCGACTTTTCTCCGAGCGACAGTGTAATGGCACAATCTGGATAATTCTGCCTGATACGGGCAACAGTCATTTCTATCCGATCGTCTGTTAGTGCGGGATCTTCTCCTCCTTGCAGCACGAAAGTGCGGAAACCTAATTTATATCCTTGCCGGCAACAATCCAGTATACTTTCCAGGTTCAATCGGTAACGTTCGATATTGGGATTTCCTTTTCGGATACCACAGTAATAACAGTTGTTCCGGCAGCAATTGCTGACTTCAATCAGTCCACGGATATAAATCTTATTTCCGAAGTGGCGGAGAGCAACTTCCTGCGCCTGTTTATTGATGTAACGCAGGGTTTCTGCGTCACATCCGGTCAACAGTTGCCGGAGCTCTTCCGGGCTAAGTGTTCTTTCCTGCCGTAGTTTATCGATCCATTGTTTCATAGCTCTCTTTTCGTTTGAGCAGCTCTTGTGCCAATTGGCGACGTCCCGAAACAATATCATTATGCGTACTTGGTCCGGTGATACATCCACCTTCGCATGCCATTACTTCAATAAACTGCCCCGCAGCCTTTCCTGTCTTGGCGCAGGCACGCAACAGAGCGATATTCTTTTTATTGATGTCCGACACTTGTATTGCATTGATTTTATCCGCTTCTTCTTTCAGATAAGCTTTGACAGCTCCCATCACACCACCTGCCTGTGCAAATCCATGTGCTTCGCGAACAGACGTATGTAATACAGAGAACTCCTGTACCTGTTCCAGTTCAATACCCAGTCCGTCGAGAATCGAACCGATTTCTTCAAACGTCAGAATATAATCCACTGCTTCGTCGCGACGTACTTCTTTGCGTTTAGCCACACAAGGGCCGACAAACACAACCTTAGCATCCGGATGCTTCTCTTTGGCAATCCGTGCGGTGTAGTACATCGGTGATCCGGTGGTAGAAACGTAAGGTTTCATATCCGGAATATGTTTCTCAACCAGTTCGATATAAGAAGGGCAACAGGAAGTAGTCATAAATTTCTGTCCCTCTTCCAATTTCTCCAGTAATTCGTGTGCTTCATTGCTGGTGGTTGCCATAGCACCTTCGGCCACTTCGATCACATCCGTAAATCCTATTTCTTTGAAAGCACCGTACACTTGTCCGATAGAAGTCTTAAACTGTCCCAGAATAGACGGAGCAACGATGGCAACCATCTTTTCTCCTTTACGGATGCGTTGCAATACATCGAATGTTTGCGAGATTTCGAAGATAGCACCGAACGGACAAGCATTCATGCATTTTCCGCAGTAGATACACTTGCTCTCATCAATGTGTTCTATGCCGTGTTCATCTTTGCTGATAGCTTTTACCGGGCAAGCCTCTTCACAAGGCACGGGAATATATACAATAGCGTGATAAGGACAACTCTTGTGACAAATACCGCAACTGACACATGTGTCATGGTCAATCATTGCCTGACCGTTTTTCTTGAAACGTATCGCATCTTTGGGGCAATTCATGTAACAGCTACGTGCCACGCATCCGCGACAAAGGTTGGTTATTTCATAATTGATCTGTACACAGGAAGAACAGGCCTCGTCGATGACGCACATGATATTTTCCTTGTCCGGTTCGGGGCGGCTCAATGCCAATAGCGCATATTCGGAAAGCGGGGTAACTTCGTCGTGTTCGTCTGTCATATCCAGTCCCATCAGAGGAAAAGTCTTGTACCTCCACACTGCGCGTTCTTTATGTACGCAACACCGTCCTAGGGGTTTTGATTTTCGTGGACTCAATTCAATCGGGAGCCGGTCTATCTTTTCCACTAATTCGTCGTTTTTCCAGAGTTTAACGAGGTCTGCCAGCAATTTATGCCGGACAATCATAATATTATTCGTAAATGCCATATTGCAATAAAAAGGTTGTTAGTTAGTTGGTGCAAAGATACGAACAGAATTTCAATATTTAAGTTTTTTGAAACATTCTTGTAACTTTTTTGTAGCCCTCGCGTGTTATCTTTGTGGTGGACAAAAAAACTTAGAGGAGGCAGAGTTATGAATAGCAGTATTTTCGAGCAACGTAGTCGTTTTGCCATGATTGGCGCATTGATGGTTATTATCAGCCTGCTGTTTTTATTCTACATGGGAAGTTCTTTGGTAAGTTCTACCAAAAAATATCTGGAGCAGATACAAGGGATAGAGATCACTTGTATCGACACAGACGAATAAAAACAAGCAACCGAAAGGTAGGATAACCCGGGGGAAATTTGTATTTTTGCCGGAAGAAAAAACAGACCTTATGGAAGAAAAGAATAGAGCCTGGAAAACGGTGAGTAGTAAATATCTATTTCGCCGTCCGTGGCTGACTGTGCGTTGCGAAGATATGTTGCTTCCCAACGGTAACCATATCCCCGAATATTATATTCTTGAGTATCCCGACTGGGTAAATACGATTGCCATTACAAAAGATGGTAAATTTGTTTTTGTCCGCCAGTACCGTCCGGGAATTGAACGAACTTGTTATGAACTTTGTGCCGGTGTCTGTGAGAAGGAAGACGCTTCACCGTTAGTGTCCGCCCAACGTGAATTGTGGGAGGAAACAGGCTACGGAAAAGGAAACTGGCAGGAATATATGGTGATTTCCGCTAATCCGAGCACTCATACCAATCTGACTTATTGCTTTCTTGCTACAGACGTGGAACTGATAGACCATCAGCATCTGGAAGCTACTGAAGATATTAGTGTACATCTGCTTACATTGGAAGAGGTGAGAAGCCTGCTTGATAAGAACGAAATTATGCAGGCGCTGAATGCTGCTCCATTGTGGAAATATATAGCAAATCTGTAATATCGTTTGGAATTCTGTAGAGAAATAATAACTTTGGAGAAAATTTAAATTATCTAATTATGAAAACTATATTATGGAGTATTCTTTGTTTGGTTCTCTCCGGATGGGGAAGTATGCAAACGGTGTCAGCGCAGGACTTGCAAGAGATGGAAAAGAACTTGTCCGCTATCAATGAGGATTTGAATCAAAAGACAAAAGAATATAGTTGGCAGCTTGCGGCGGCTTATGCAGATTATTGTGAAGCAAACAATAAATATATAAGCTGGAACGACTTGCCTTATCTACAAACAGTTGTCGAATATGAACGGCCTGCTTCTTTGGAAACTTACCGACTGGCGCATAAAGCCAGTAAAGATGAATTGGATAAGTTTCTAAATACATATAAGGAATATAAGGATCTGACAAAGAAGCAGAAAGAAGCAGTAACCAAAGAGGAGAAGGATGCTGTATCGACTGCTTTTTCTGCATTCTGGAAGAAATTGAGAAGTGAAGAAAATCCTTATAAAGATTTGTATTATGCCGAACGGAAAGCGATCAGCAAATATCGGGCGGAAGCTTTGCGGTATGTGATTGCCCATTATAAAGAAAAGAAGCAGGAGATTCCGACTTCTTATATAAAATATGCTGAACGGTCTTATTTATTGCAGAAAGGTTCTGCTTTGGAGTTGTTGCAGAAAGAAATAAACGCATTGGAAAGTGTGCAGAGAGAACTTGTTCAGAATATAACAAGAGCAAGGTATGGGTTGGGTAAGACTGAAGATAAATAAAAGAGAGTTTCACACATAATTGATTAAGGTAATACGGGATGGAGAAATCCTTTTCTATACTGGGAGGTCTGGACTGAAAAGTTCAGACCTCTTTATCTTTCCCCTCAAGTACGTATAGAAAAGTTCTTTCCCCTCCTATGCAAACTTCTTTTGCATAGGGAGAAAACTAGTTTAGGGCATAAGGTAAACTATAACCGAAGGTTCTGATTATATAACTGGAAGTTTTGATTACATAACTGAAGCTTTCAGTTTTATAACCGGAACTTGCGGTTATAGTTTGAGGTAAGGGGAAAGTAACTTTTCCCCAAGAGAAAAGCAAGTTCTCACCTTATAGAAAAGAACTTTTCTAGTTATACTTTGGACGATAGGTAGTAGCGATTCGGGAATAGTGGTGTATGTTTGTTCAACGTTTATTCCAATACAAAAATAATAGTTTCATTTACAGGCGCCCAATCATAAATGAATTTGGCATGGGAAGTTGCATTTCGTACGCACATGTGCGAACGCGGTGTCGTTCCTAACGACGGACTATATTCTATCTGTGTCTTGCGGGGAGCATTGACCGGTACTCCGTGAATATAGGCTCCATCCGTGAAACGACTCGCATAAGGAGCATAACCTCCTGTCTCTTTCGAACCGTCTTTTAGAAATACCATCTTCGCTTTCTTTTCCTGTAATACAAACATTCCTAAAGGAGTTTCCTGTGCATACGGCGGCAGGTGACGTCCCGTAGTGGAAGGATTCATGCTACGAACCATCCATTGCCCTTCTCCGCTACGTTCGAGAGCAGCGATATTCTGATTGTGGCGGTCTACGAAAACAGCTTTGTTGAAAACAATCGTATCTCCGATTACTTTGACATACTTTTTAGGAATCATCCATTCATCTCCGGTAAACATTGGCTCTGCTGTTATGAATTTTTCCCCATCTTCGATAAAACGGGTTAGTTCTCCATCCTGCCCGTATCGTTCGGGCACTAATGTGTCGGTCAACAAATAAAGCGGAACGGATTGGTAACGTTCTATGCCGAGAGTATCCGCCACCCGTCCGTAAGCGTTTCTTTTGAAATTCTTCACAAGCGGTGCTTCTCCATTTCTATTTTTGTAATTCTGGAGAATTGCCCAAGTGGAAGGCTGCAACTGTATATTTTCAAGCAAAGCCAGCCGTTCTTTGATTTTGTCCCATTGAAATTGCCGGGTAGTGTCTTTATAAGGATAGGTGTCTTCCAATGTATATTGGTCATACAATAAATCTTTGGTGATTTGTATCTGTTCTGCTGTGAGTTTCTTTTCAACAGGTTTAACCTCGGGTTGAGTTATTGTATCTTGCGACAGCGAATCTGTCTGTTGTTGTTCATGTACAGGAGAAATCTCCCCTGTACGCGAAGTGCAGGAGTAGAAGACGCAAGAGGCAATGATGAGGCCGGATGCTATTCTATTCATATTATTTATACAGTGCATTTGATGGTTCGTTTACGAATATACATCATTATAAGGAATAATCCTTTTGTTTTGTTTAAAAAGTAGGTGACAAATATACTTTTTTGCCATACAGTGCAAGTTGTCAGTCATTTTGTCAGTCTATTTCTGACAAAGAATCATTTATTTACTTTGGCACGCTTTTCGCAATAACTTTAGCGTTCCGCCTGAAAGACGGTGGATAACATCTACAATTAAATGTATAACTAAAATATAACAAGTAACTATGAACATTAAACCATTAGCAGACAGAGTGCTTATCCTCCCTGCACCTGCAGAAGAAAAAACAATTGGTGGTATCATTATTCCTGATACAGCAAAAGAAAAACCTTTGAAGGGTGAAGTTGTGGCAGTAGGTCACGGTACGAAAGATGAAGAGATGGTATTGAAAGTAGGCGATACAGTTCTTTATGGTAAATATGCCGGAACAGAACTTGACGTTGAAGGTACTAAATATCTTATCATGCGTCAGAGCGATGTTCTCGCTGTTTTGGGTTAATTAATAATAGTAAATAGTAAATCTTTAAATAGTAAATAAAGAGATGGCAAAAGAAATATTATTCAATATCGATGCCCGTGACCAATTGAAAAAAGGTGTCGATGCTTTGGCAAATGCAGTAAAAGTAACTCTGGGCCCGAAAGGACGTAACGTTATCATTGAGAAGAAATTCGGTGCTCCGCACATCACAAAAGACGGTGTGACAGTAGCAAAAGAAATCGAATTGGCAGATGCTTACCAGAATACTGGTGCACAGCTGGTAAAAGAAGTTGCTTCTAAGACAGGTGACGATGCCGGTGACGGTACAACTACTGCAACCGTTCTTGCACAAGCTATCGTAGCTGAAGGTTTGAAGAACGTAACTGCCGGTGCTAGCCCGATGGATATCAAACGTGGTATCGACAAGGCTGTTGCCAAAGTGGTAGAATCAATCAAGGATCAGGCTGAAACTGTAGGTGACAACTATGACAAGATCGAACAAGTTGCAACCGTATCTGCAAACAACGACCCGGTAATCGGTAAATTGATTGCTGACGCTATGCGTAAAGTTTCTAAAGACGGTGTAATCACTATCGAAGAAGCAAAAGGTACAGACACTACTATCGGTGTAGTAGAAGGTATGCAGTTCGATCGTGGTTATTTGTCAGCTTACTTCGTGACAAATACAGAAAAAATGGAATGTGAGATGGAGAAACCTTACATCCTGATCTATGACAAGAAGATTTCTAACCTGAAAGATTTCTTGCCTATCCTCGAACCGGCTGTACAAACAGGTCGTCCTCTGTTAGTAATTGCAGAAGATGTAGATAGCGAAGCGTTGACTACATTGGTAGTAAACCGTCTGCGTTCTCAATTGAAGATCTGTGCTGTGAAGGCTCCGGGCTTCGGCGATCGTCGTAAAGAAATGTTGGAAGATATCGCTATCCTGACAGGTGGTGTTGTTATCAGCGAAGAAAAAGGTTTGAAACTGGAACAAGCTACTATCGAAATGTTGGGTACTGCTGACAAAGTTACAGTTACTAAAGACTATACAACTGTTGTAAACGGTGCAGGTAACAAAGATAGCATCAAAGAACGTTGCGAACAGATCAAAGCACAAATCGTGGCAACTAAGTCTGACTATGACCGCGAGAAATTGCAGGAACGTCTGGCTAAATTGTCAGGTGGTGTAGCTGTTCTCTATGTAGGTGCTGCTTCAGAAGTGGAAATGAAAGAAAAGAAAGACCGTGTAGATGATGCTTTGCGTGCAACTCGTGCTGCAATTGAAGAAGGTATCATCCCGGGTGGTGGCGTAGCTTATATCCGTGCAATTGATGCTATTGACGGCATGAAGGGTGACAATGCTGACGAAACAACCGGTGTTGAAATCATCAAACGTGCTATCGAAGAACCACTTCGTCAGATCGTTGCTAACGCTGGTAAAGAAGGTGCGGTAGTTGTTCAGAAAGTACGTGAAGGCAAGGGTGACTTTGGTTACAACGCTCGTCTGGACATTTACGAAAACTTGCATGCTGCCGGTGTAGTAGACCCTGCTAAGGTTGCTCGTGTAGCTTTGGAAAATGCAGCTTCTATCGCTGGTATGTTCCTGACTACTGAATGTGTAATTGTAGAAAAGAAGGAAGATAAGCCCGAAATGCCGATGGGCGCTCCCGGAATGGGAGGCATGGGCGGAATGATGTAATTCCAGCTTTCGCTTAAGAATATATAAAGAAGATAAGAACCACTTTCCCTAATAAGGGAAGGTGGTTCTTTTTTTGCATTCCTGCAACATCTCTGCCTTCAATTTGTTCGATTGTTGGAATACCCTTATATTTATTGTCTAATTTATTAATAAATCGAGAGATGTTGAAAGTAGTAACATTTATGAAGCAAGTAGCCCGTGGGCTACAGATGGAGGGAAACTTTGGTACTGCCCATGTATACCGTAGCAGTCTCAATGCCATCATTGCTTATTGTGGGAAAGAGGATTTCACCTTCTATGAGGTGAGTCCGGAGTGGTTAAAAGGGTTCGAAGTGCATCTTCGTAGTCGTGGATGTAGTTGGAATACCGTCTCCACTTATTTGCGCACGTTTCGTGCAGTTTATAATCGTGCTGTCGATCTTCGTAAGGCACCTTATGTTCCTCACTTGTTCCGTTCTGTTTATACAGGTACTCGTGCCGATCATAAACGTGCGTTAGGTGAGGAGGATATAAAGAAAGTATTTGCCAGGTTATCACAGGCTTTTGTCGGTTCTCCGTCATTACGCAAGGCACAGGAATTATTTATCCTTATGTTTTTATTGCGCGGTTTGCCTTTTGTCGATCTCGCCTATTTGCGTAAAAGTGATTTACGTGACAATGTGATTACATATCGCAGACGTAAGACAGGCCGCACCTTGTCGGTGACTCTAACTGCAGAAGCGATGATTCTGGTAAAGAGATATATGAACCGTGACAGTTCTTCTCCTTATCTGTTTTCTTTGTTAAAGAGTCGTGAAGGGACTCCGGAGGCTTATCGTGAATATCAGTTGGCATTGCGCACATTCAATCGTCAGTTGATGTTGCTGGGCGAATTACTGGGATTGGGTGATAGATTGAGCTCTTATACTGCACGTCACACTTGGGCTACGACAGCCTATTATTGTGAGATTCATCCGGGTATTATTTCCGAAGCAATGGGACACTCTTCCATCACTGTGACTGAAACGTATCTGAAGCCTTTCAGGAATAAGAAAATAGATGAAGCTAATAGACAGGTCGTTGAGTTTGTGAAGCGTACTATTAGTGGATTAATCGCTTGATAAATAGTCTGTTACTTTGTAGGTAACGGGAATAAATACCGGTGCAAATATGAGCATATTTCTTAAAACAACCAAACGAAATCATACATTTTTTCTAATAAACCACTCAAAAAAGGAATAGGACAGATAAAACACGCGGATTCTTTGTATTAGGGCTTTGTTAACTTCTAAATTTTGCACAAGATTTCCCCTCCCCGCTACTTGCTTTCAAAAGCAGGGGTAAAAATGTTTCGTAGCATATCGTATCGTTTTTCAGTATTGACTACTCCCGAAGAGCAGGACAAAGGTTCTTCCGTTACCTACAAAGTAACGGGCATGCTATTATTGAAACTTAGTGTTTAATAATATATTATTAATGTAATTTTTAAGTAGTTATGAAAAGAAAATTTGTAAAAGTGATGTTCTTCGGGGCGCTGGCACTTTCTACTGTCACCTATGTAGGCTGTAAAGACTACGATGATGACATTGACAATCTGCAAACACAGATTGATGCTAATAAGGCTAGCATCGCTGATCTGCAGAAATTTGTAGATGCTGGTAATTGGGTGAAGAGTGTAGAACCTGTTACTGGTGGATTCAAGGTAACATTTAACGATGGAAAATCTTATAGTATCATAAATGGTGCTAAAGGTGATAAGGGTGACAAGGGTGATACAGGTGCTCCGGGAGTAGCTGGTGGACAGGGAACTCCGGGATCGAAAGTGACTATTGATCCGGAGACCGGAGAATGGTTGATTGATAAAAAAGGTACCGGATGGTATGCAAAAGCCACAGACGGACATTCACCTTACATCGCGGATGGAACTAATGGTGATAAAGGCTATTGGTATTTTTGGGATGATAAGGCTAATGATGGAAAGGGCGGTTTCGTAAAAGGAGATAAAGCACAAGGCGACCGCGGCGAAGTCACGGAAGGAACAAATGGCAAGTCTCCTTATATTGAAGATGGATACTGGTATTATTATGATGATGCCGCCGGCAAATTTGTAAAAGGTTCTCAGGCTGCAGGTACAGACGGAGTATCTCCTTTCATTGACGAAGATGGTTATTGGTGTTATTGGGATATCAATGCTGTAAATGAAGATGGAACTAAGGGCAAATTAGTACGTGGAGATTATGCCCAAACAAGTGTATATGTTGTTGAAGCAGCGGACAGACCAGCATGGGAACTTCATGTCGGTGCACTCAATGAAGATGGAACTTATACTGATAAAACTATTATATTGCCAACAGCTGATAAATTGTCAAGCATGACTGTTGTGTCAATTGCTGATGGAAAAATTAGTGAAGGTATGAGTGAGGTAACAATGTATTATGGTATATTGGCTAAAGGTACTACTGTTAAGTTCCATAATGTAACTTATGGTTCTACAGAAAAAGCTACTACTTTAGTTGGTGCAAATAGCTCTGTAATGCATGCATTAATCAATCCGGTTAGTGTTGACTTCTCTGAATATCCTGTTGAATTGATTAATTCTCATGGGGAGGTTTGTTATACAGTTCTATCAAAAGAAAAGAATCTTTCTGAAAATCCTTTAACCACCCGTGCGGATGGCGAAAAGAAATGGAATCAGGGAATTTATGATCTTACAGTTTCTTTGATTGCTGATAAAGCAGCCGATAATAACTTGAATAATAAAGCGATAGCTTATGCTTTACGTGCTAAAGATGCTTGGGGAAATAACATCATATCAAATTATGATGTGAAGGTTATTGCTAAAAATGAGGCTTTGGATATTACTAATAAAGAAGTAGATGTGGTTTATACATCATCTGCAAAACTTGATGAATTGTTTGCTGCTGAATTGTCCAAAGTTGCAGCTCATTATTATTCTATTGAAAAAGCTGATTTGGAAGCTATTGGTGCTGTATTTGACGAAGCTACAAATACTATTTCCTCACCTACAAAACAAGGTACTATTGAAGTGAAAGTTAATTACTTGAAAACAGACGGTACAAAAGTTGAAGGAGGTAATGCTAAAACCTTTACAGTGAACTTTACTTATGACACGGGTGCTGATATTACTATCGCTGATGCTGTTGTTTGGAATCTGACTAAGGGTGCAGATGCCACAGATCCTTCAAATAATACCTCTGATCTTGTTGTTAACTCAACCGATGATTTATTCGCTATTCTGAACAAAGAGTTTACTGGCAAGAAGAAACCTACTGTAAGATTGAAGAGCATTGGATTTGCTGCTGGAGATAAGATTTCTGTTAATGGCAATGAGTATGCTTATGAAAGTGGTTCTATTGATCTTGTTGGTGCGCAACCTGTTACTATAACAGATAATAAAGGTAAAGTTACAGGATATAAGATTGCCTTCCAATTTAATCCGACTATGGTTGCAGCTGTAATGCATAATGCTGTTTTGGAAATTATTAATCCGGACTATCAACCAACATTGGGAGATGAAGTAATTAAGAAGGTAAATGTGAAAGTGGAAGTTAAGAATGCAGGTATATTTGCATTTACACCGTTAAGTGCTTATTTCACAAGTTCTGAAACTGCTATTGCTTATGGTACCCCTGGTAAATCTAATGCAGTTGTAAATCAAGACTTGTATGCACTCTTTGATGAAATGAGCGCTGAAGATAAGGGACATATATCTTTTGATGAGAAAGCTCCTAACTTTGGTACTGATGATAATCCGGAAATGGGTGCAAATTGGTTAGTTAACAAAACAAACTCTGTAATTGCAGTTCCGTTGTACAAATCAACTAAGAATGATGGTGTATATTCAACGCGTCGTATGACCATTGCATACCAGCCGTTTGGAAATAAACGTTTGGCTACAATTTCTAAAGAGTTTAACTTAACTGTAAGATCTGCAATCAAAGAAGGTTCACATCCTGATATTGCTGCTAGTAAAGCTAAAGTATTGTCAATAAAGGAATCTGAAAAATTATTCAAGATTAAACCTGCTGATTTTACTGTTAAAGATGTAAAAGACGTTGCCGTAACAATTGCTAAGACAAGTAGTAGAGATAGTAGAGTTACAGATGTTACTATAGAACTAAGTTCAGAGATTGCCAAATATGCTGAAATAGCCGGGGCAACTTCTACTCCCGTTGCGTTTGAAGGTGAATTAACTGTACAATTGAAAGCTACTACCCTATCCATTGCATCTAAAGTTGAAGGTTATGCCTTAGTGAAGATTACAGATACATGGGGAGCTGTTACAGAAGTTAAATGTCCGATAGTAATGAAAGCTGATGGAGCTAACTAAGTAACTATAAAAAGAAAACCCTTCTTCACCTTGTGTGAAGAATACGCCGAGAAGAAACAGAGTGAAGGATTTGGCTTGTGAAAGTCAATCCTTCCAATTCTGTTCTTCTTATAGAAAGGGATACCTCCCTTATTTCCCACAGGTATCCCTTTTCTTTATTTCATAATGTCTCCTTATTTGCACTAGAAACCAATTTGCTAGTCCCTTATTTCCCTATAGATTAAGGAGACGTTTTGAGAATATAGAAAACCCGGGCTTGCGAAAGTCCGGGTTTTCTTATTAGTCTTTATTTATCGGATTGAATAAGATGAAAGTCCTCATCATACAATCCCACGAGTAAGCTTTGCCCTTTATCATCTACTTTCAGTCCGCCATATACGGCTTTTTGATAAAGAGTATCCTGTCCTTCTTCAAAGAAGAAAGATTCGGCGCCGAGGAAGAGGCGTCTATTTATTATTTTATATCTGATGACTAGCTCATTGTCGTTTACAGGTTCCAACGTGTTTTGTAATCGTACAATTTCTCCTACCTGATTACTGTCCGTTCGGAGTATGGCATAACCGCGTGTGTCGGTTTGCTCATCTGGCAGATTTGATGAGGCTTCCTTGTAGTTAAGTCTCATATAGTCTCCTTGCATAAGAGAGCGGGGATCGACGGGGGCTAGCTGCAACAAAACCAACTGTCCGTCTTTCAAGGTTTGCTCTTTCTGATAAACCGACCAGTTGAAATACCCCAATAGCAGTATCAGGTTTACGATAATCAATATTCGGCTATACTTTTTCATGTCTTGTTCTTTTTTGAGTGAAGAAATACCAGGCTGTAATACATGCAATTCCGATGAAGAAAAGCGTTATGGATTTGGTAAGCAGGCTCAAATTCAAATCATAATAATATTTGGAAACAGCATAGATAAAGAGAAGGAGCGAGGCAGCACACTCCGCTTTGTAACCATAATGGAAACATATTAAAATCAGTAACAAACTACCGGATAAATAAGGAGCAAACACGGTAGGCAGACAGATAACAATACAAAGAATGTAGATACCAACCTGATTCACCGGATGATCCACTTTCATGACCTGCATGATTCGTTGAACCATGATAAGAATTCCGATCCATATACAAACAGACAGTATGCAGGACACAAGCCAACTATTTGTTTCTGATATCATGTAATTGATTGATAATCCTCCCAGTGAGACGATACCGGATACGAATAATCCGAAATGAAATGATTTGTATTTGGAAAGGTAATTCTCTGTTCCTATACACTCAAACAACTTGTTTTCAAAGATGTTGGTAAATAGAAATACTCCAAGGATAGGGACTACGGCTATTTGCAAGGGATAAAACGAAGAAAAGACATGGGCAGCTTCTCCGAAGAAAGATATATTAAACAGAATGACTGAAAGAAAGGGGAGAATAAATCCTCTTGATAATAAGAATGTGAGAATACTGATTCCCATAAGTGTAATGAAGAGGAGATTAATGCTGGCATTTATACCGAAGCCAATCAATACACATCCGGCTATGTATAAAGTGATGTTCATTGCATCCAGAAAAGACCGGACTACCATGCGGCTGATTGTTAGCGTAGTGAGAATTAATATACTTCCGGCAATCAAGCAAGAAATATCGGAGCGGAGGATTCTGGCAAGTGCCAGAAATCCCAAAAAGAAAATAGCCGTCAGGATTCCCCCGATAATGGATACGACTTGAATAGTGAGGTTATGCTTCTGTGCCATACCACTGCTTTTTTAGATGAAGAATGATGTAAATGAGCAAAGTTGTTCCGGTGATGACAATAACTCCTCCGTAGAAGAATATCTGAACATCCCTAAGATTGCTTTGTGATATGAATGTAGTCAATAGAATCATTAATGCGGCAAATGGGATGATAGCCAGATAGAACAAGCTTTTTACTTTCCATCCATACCAAAGTTCCGCAGAAAATAGAAGGACAGTGCTTATGAGGGGAACAGACAATATGGCGCTCTCTTCGCAGATTGCCATCATTAACAGAAAACTGGTGTGTAGAATAGTAGCCAGTGAAAGAAGACTGACAAACCAACGATTGTTTCTGTCCAAATGACCTTTTGTGCTCATCCATTCCGTGATGATCGTTGCCAAGGCGCATATCCAGGTTACTGCATTGGCCAACAAAGTCATTTCCCAAGAGTTGGTATTAGCTATCTGTATATTGTACAACCATATCGTAGTGCAAAGTAATCCGATGAACGTCAGCCACAACGGAGCGAAACGGGTAGCAACCGCCCAGAGAATGGTGAAAAGAGTCCATCCCAGAAAAAGATCGTAAGCATCGGCTCCCGTTTGGTAGATTTGTCCGAAGACAGCGAAAAGCGTACCTATCAGGAACGTAGCGCCGGTCAGAAGAATCTGTTTGACGAGCTTATTCCAACGGGTGAATGTAACGAGCAGGACAGAAGCTATTAATAACACCTCTACTATTCCTAACTTTGCAAATTTAGGTAATTCATCCCAGTTGTAGGCAAAAAAGAAGATAATGCCTGCCACTGTAAAACCAACGCCCACTGCCAATAAAAAAACAGAAAGGAATTGATTCCATTGTTTTTTATCAGCGTACAGTGCTTGTCGGGATAAAGGCGAAGAGTCGGTCTTTTCCATGTGTTTTTACTTTTTGATGATTACAAACATAAGAAAATAAAATGATTATCACCTCAAGATAGACTATAAAAAGGTATGACTTACCTTATTGTAATAGACAATAATAGCAAGTCATACTTTGAGAGAGATAATGAAAATATTAAAAATAGAATAACTTAAAATACCTCCCGTATATGTTTAAAGTTAGAATTGATCGTATCAATCACTTCTTGTGAACGGCCGTTGATTAACAGCTTATACATTGACTGCGCAAAGCCCACCATTTGCCCGAATTCTATTTTGGGAGGCATGGCCAGTGCGTTCGGATCGGTCATGATATTAACAAGTACCGGACCATCCAACTCGAATGCATTCAATAAAGTAGTCAACACTTCTTCCGGATCACTGACATTAAACCCGGTCATTCCCATTGCTTCGGCCACTTGGGCGAAGTCAGGATTCAACATGTTCGTTTGCCAGTCCGGCAGTCCGTCTACTTCCATTTCCAACTTCACCATTCCCAATGAACGGTTGTTGAATACGATGATTTTAATCGGCAACTTATATTGTACAACGGTTTCCAAGTCTCCTAAAGTCATCGATAATCCGCCATCTCCGCAAAGCGCAACCACCTGACGATCCGGATAAGCCAACGCGGCACCGATAGCTTGCGGCAACGCATTTGCCATCGAACCATGATTGAAGGAACCCAGCATGTGCCGTTTGCCCGTTGCTTGCAGATAACGTGCTCCCCATACACAAGTCATTCCCGTATCTACCGTAAACACAGCATCGTCCGAACTTAGTTTGTCTATTTCAGACATCACATATTCGGGATGAATCTTATTTACGTCCCCTTTATCTTCTGTGTAAGCGGCCAAATCCTTCTTTACTCCCTCGTATCTTTTGAGTTGTTTCAGTAAGAAAGAATCATCCGTTTTCGGATTCAGCATACGCAATAAAGACTGGATGCTAAGTTTGACGTCTCCGCAAAGTCCGATATCCACCTTTGCACGACGTCCCAGACGTTCGGGCTTTATATCAATCTGGGCTATCTTGATGTCATCCGGCAGGAAAGCAGAATACGGAAAGTCAGTGCCGAGCATGAGAAGTACTTCAGCTTCATGCATACTGTAATATCCCGAAGGCATTCCCAACAATCCCGTCATACCCACTTCATACGGATTCTCATATTGCACCTCCATCTTTCCTTTGAAAGTATATACCACCGGAGCATTCAGCTTCTCGGAAAGCGCGATCACTTCCTCGTGAGCTCCCCGGCAACCGATGCCGCAGAAAAGAGTGATACGTGTATGTTTGTTTAATAAGTCGGCCAATTGAGCCAAATCTTCTTCCGACGGGCAAACCTCCGGTGGGGCAGGATAGTTCCGGACCGACGAGTCGACAGTGACGGCAGAAGCCTTTGCCAAGTCTCCCGGTAGCCCGATGACGGACACCCCTTTACGGGTGACAGCCGTTTGTATGGCCGATTGGAGCATACGTGGAAATTGCTTGGGAGTAGTGGCTACTTCATTATAATAACTGCAATCGTTAAAAAGTTTGATTGTATTCGTCTCCTGAAAATACTCCGTACCGAATTCTCCGGTAGGAATCGTAGAAGCGATGGCGATTACCGGTGCCCCGGAACGGTGCGCGTCATACAAACCGTTGATAAGATGAACGTGTCCCGGTCCGCTACTTCCCGCGCAGCATCCCGGATGGCCGGTCAGTTGTGCTTCTGCAGCAGCGGCATACGCTCCTGTCTCTTCATGGCGCACATGTATCCATTTTATTTGATCGTTTTTTCTGACTGCTTCGTTTACCTCATTCAGACTGTCGCCTGTTACGGCGTAAATACGTTCAACTCCGGATTTAACCAAAGTATCTATCAGTTGTTCTGCTATTTTTTTTGCCATAGCTGTAATTGGTTTAGGATTGATTTTTATGTAATAACAGATGTCTGCAAGGAAAAGTTCTAATTTAACATATGCTAATAACGCCTTTGTGTCGGGACACATCACCGCTTTTATGTTAAAAATAATTCTGTAACAACTTTTTAGTAAAGACGTATAAACAAATGCAATATCCTTTTGTTATCTTTATAGGCGAAATCTTAACCTAATGTATTAAACCTCTTAATTACTCTAGAAAAATGAATAGAAATGAAATCGGTGTAAATGCCGGTAAGGTTTGGCAACTGCTTAGCAATAACGAGAAGTGGAGCTACGGACTTCTGAAGAGAAAATCCGGGTTGAAAGATAAAGAGCTGGGTGCCGCTTTAGGGTGGTTGTCAAGAGAGAGCAAGATTGAGTTCGATCAGTGTGATGAAGAACTCTATGTATATCTCTGTGTGAATGTTTATATTGGCTAAAAGAATTTGGCACTTTAACGAAAACAGCAGAATCTCCGGAGGGATGACAGCCCGGTCAGTCCTTCGGAGATTCTCGTTTTTATCCTTTTTCCTTTTAATGTATCTTCCTTTCAATTGATTTCCGGAAATAATTCTGTTACTTTGCACCACGAATTAAAATGCAAGAAACAATGAGAAGTTTTGCCTCTGACAATAATTCCGGTGTGCATCCGTTGGTAATGGAAGCCTTGAACCGGGCCAATATAGACCATTCTTTAGGATATGGCGATGACAAATGGACAGAAGAAGCCGTAGCGAAGATCAAAGAAACCTTCACCCCGAACTGTGTCCCTTTGTTTGTATTCAACGGAACAGGCAGCAATGTGGTAGCATTGCAACTGATGACCCGCCCGTATCATTCTATCTTTTGTGCGGAAACGGCTCATATCTATGTAGATGAGTGTGGCTCTCCCGTGAAAATGACAGGTTGTCAGATTCGTCCGATTGCTACTTCCGACGGTAAACTTACCCCGGAATTAATGCAACCTTACCTGCACGGTTTCGGCGATCAGCACCATTCGCAACCCAGAGCTCTCTACATCTCCCAATGTACCGAACTTGGCACCATCTACACTCCCGAAGAGTTGAAACGCCTGACTGACTTTGCCCATCTGAATGGTATGTATGTACACATGGACGGAGCCAGAATAGCCAATGCCTGTGCCGCCCTGAATCTTTCCCTTAAAGAACTGACGGTGGATTGCGGAGTCGATATTCTTAGTTTCGGCGGAACGAAGAACGGACTGATGATGGGAGAGTGCGTGATTGTATTTAATAAAGACCTGCAACCGGAAGCCCGTTTCATCCGTAAGCAATCCGCCCAGCTCGCTTCGAAGATGCGTTACCTCTCTTGCCAGTTTACGGCATACCTCACTGACGACCTTTGGCTGAAGAATGCCAGCCACGCCAATGCGATGGCTGCCAAACTTCGTGCGGAATTAGAGAAACTGCCCGAAGTCACTTTTACTCAAAAAGCCGAGAGCAACCAACTATTCCTCATCCTGCCCCGCCCGGTTATCGACCGGATGCTGGAGTCTTATTTCTTTTATTTCTGGAACGAAGAGAAGGATGAAATCCGTTTGGTAACTTCTTTTGATACGACAGAAGAAGATGTTGACGAGTTTATAGGACTTTTGAAACGTTAAAAAGGAAATTCAGGACAACAAAAGCCTCTGAAACTCTGTTGTAATAAGAAGTTTGAAACTAACTTTGTCCGCAAAGTTTTCTACTTCTTATGATTATGAATACTAGACAGAACAGGCTAATCATATTCGCGCTTTTGTTGTTGACACAAACCCCGTTGGGCGCACAGCTGCATTCTACTAAAATTGAACTGCCGGAGGATTCTATATCTGCAACCATGGAAGATTCCATTCCGGCAAAGCGCAGCTTCTTTAAAAAGTTTCTTGATTACTTCAATGACGCCAATAAGGAAAAAAAGAATAAAAAGTTTGATTTCAGTGTGATAGGTGGTCCTCACTACTCCAGTGACACCAAGTTCGGACTCGGACTGGTGGCAGCCGGACTATATCGCACCGATCGGAACGATTCGCTTCTTCCTCCCTCCAATGTCTCTCTTTACGGAGATGTGTCGACGGTCGGCTTCTACCTGTTGGGAGTCCGTGGGAACCATCTGTTTCCGCAAGACAAATACCGCTTGAATTACAATCTCTATTTCTATTCTTTCCCCAGCCTGTATTGGGGACGGGGATATGACAATGGAGCCAACTCTGATAATGAAAGCGACTATAAACGTTTTCAAGCACAGGTGAAAGTCGATTTTATGTTCCGGCTGGCAAAGAACTTCTACATCGGCCCGATGGCCATATTCGATTATATTGACGGGCGGGACTTTGATAAACCGGAACTATGGGAAGGAATGGCGGCCCGGACCACCAATACCAGCTTGGGGCTTTCCCTCCTTTACGATTCACGTGATTTCCTGACAAATGCATTTCACGGCTACTACTTGCGGATAGACCAGCGATTCAGCCCGGCTTTTCTCGGCAATAAATATGCGTTTAGCAGCACCGAACTGACTACCAGCTATTATCAGCCCGTATGGAAAGGCGGAGTGCTGGCAGGACAATTCCACACATTGCTCACCTATGGCGATACCCCGTGGGGATTGATGGCAACGCTGGGAAGCTCTTACTCCATGCGCGGATATTACGAAGGACGCTATCGGGATAAAGGAGCAATGGATGCGCAAATAGAACTCCGGCAACACGTCTGGAAACGGAATGGAGTGGCAGTATGGGCAGGAGCGGGAACGATTTTTCCACGACTCTCCGAGTTTACTCCGAAACATATTCTGCCTAATTATGGTTTCGGTTATCGTTGGGAGTTTAAGAAGAGAGTAAATGTACGTTTGGATTTAGGGTTTGGCAAACACCAGACCGGACTTATTTTTAATATCAATGAAGCTTTTTAAGAATATAAAGAATTGGTTGGAGAATCAGGAACATTTGTTTTATCTGTTCCTCTTCATCTTGATAGTACCCAACCTTGTGCTCTGTTTGACAGAGCCTTTGCCGTTGATGGCAAAGGTGTGTAATGTGCTTTTGCCTTTCGGCTGCTATTATCTGTTGATGACTTTGTCGAGAAACTGTGGCAAGATGCTTTGGATTTTATTCCTGTTCCTGTTTTTCGGAGCCTTTCAGATTGTATTGCTTTATTTGTTCGGCCAGTCCATTATCGCTGTCGATATGTTTTTGAACTTGGTGACTACCAATTCGAGTGAAGCCCTCGAACTGCTTGATAACCTCACACCTGCCATTATTGCTGTCATCGTACTCTATGTACCTGCTTTGATATTAGGGACCATTTCAATTGTACGCAAGCGGAAACTCACGGCAGAATTTATCCGCAGAGAACGGAAGAGAGCCTCCATAGTCTTTGGAATCTCCCTCCTTAGCCTTGTCGGAGCATATATGCAGGACCCGGGATATGAGTTGAAGTCCGATTTATATCCGCTGAACGTATGCTATAACGTAGGTCTAGCCTTCCAACGAACCGCCTTGACGCAGAATTATCACCGTACTTCGAAGGACTTTACTTTCCATGCCCTGCCTACGCATCCGAAAGAGAAACGGGAAGTATACGTAATGGTCGTAGGAGAAACCTCCCGTGCCCTGAACTGGCAACTGTATGGTTACGAACGTGAAACAAACCCGCTTTTATCCCGGCAATCGGGTCTGATTGCTTTCCCGAAAGTACTGACAGAGTCGAATACGACACATAAAAGTGTCCCCATGTTGATGTCGGACGCTACCGCCTGCAACTACGATTCTATCTATCATCAGAAGGGAATCATCACTGCCTTTAAAGAGGCAGGTTTCCGGACAGCCTTTTTCTCCAACCAACGTTACAACCATTCGTTTATTGACTTCTTCGGAATGGAAGCCGATACGTACGATTTTATAAAAGAAGATTCTGTCAGTTCCTCCTATAATCCTTCTGACGACGAACTTCTGAAATTGGTGGAGCAGGAACTGGCTAAAGGTGCGACGAAACAATTTATCGTGCTCCATACCTACGGTTCTCACTTTAATTACCGCGAACGTTACCCGTCGGAAAGTGCTTTCTTTACGCCCGATTATCCGATGGAAGCAGAAAGAAAATACCGGGATAACCTGGTCAATGCCTATGACAACTCCATCCGTTATACGGACGGTTTCTTGTCACGCCTTATCCACATGTTGGAAAAACAGCAGATAGATGCCGCCATGCTCTACACTTCCGATCATGGTGAGGATATTTTCGACGATTCCCGCCATCTGTTCCTCCACGCTTCTCCCGTACCTTCTTATTATCAACTTCACGTGCCGTTCCTCATCTGGATGTCCGACAACTACCTTGAAACCTATCCCGAATACTGGGATACCGCCATTGATAATAAGGATAAGAATGTTTCTTCCAGCAGCTCTTTCTTCCCGACCATGTTGTCTTTAGCCGGAATAGAAACTCCTTACCGGGATGATTCGCAATCTGTAACGGCTCCGCACTACGTCCTAAAACCGAGAGTTTATCTGAACGATCACAACGAACCCCGTCCGCTGGATGATTTGGGTATGAAGAAGCAAGACTTCCAGATGCTGGAAAAGAGGAATATCAAGTATTAAGTATTAGGTATTAATCCTTGTTAATTTTTGCATCCAAAAGCGTGATTGGCGTGTTATTTGCCGTATGATGTATGAACGATTAAATTCATAAAACATGGCCTATATAGATTATTACAAGATTCTTGGAGTAGACAAAAGTGCTTCTCAGGATGATATCAAAAAGGCTTTTCGTAAGTTGGCCCGGAAATATCACCCTGATTTGAATCCTAATGACCCTAGTGCAAAGGATAAATTTCAGGAAATCAACGAAGCCAATGAAGTACTGAGTGACCCCGAGAAACGTAAAAAGTATGATGAGTACGGAGAACATTGGAAGCATGCCGATGAATTCGAAGCGCAGAAACGTGCACAGCAACAAGCCGGAGGCTTTGGCGGTGCGGGAGGTTTCGGCGGATTCGGCGGTGCAGGTCAAGGTTTCTCTGACGGTAACGGAAGTTATTGGTATAGTTCCGATGGAGAGGGATTTTCCGGTGGCAATGCCAGTGGATTTTCAGATTTCTTCGAATCCATGTTCGGACATCGGGGAGGAAGAGGACAAGGCTCTGCGGGATTCCGCGGACAGGACTTTAATGCCGAACTTCATCTTTCCCTTCGTGATGCTGCTCAAACGCATAAGCAGATATTGACCGTCAATGGTAAACAAGTGCGTATCACCATCCCTGCCGGTGTAGCCGACGGACAGGTAATCAAACTGAAGGGCTACGGAGCCGAAGGTGTCAACGGAGGACCTGCGGGCGACTTGTACATTACGTTCGTGATAGCCGAAGACCCGGTGTTCAAACGCCTGGGCGACGACCTGTACGTAGATGTGGAAGTAGACCTTTACTCTGCTGTATTGGGAGGTGAGAAAGTGATCGACACGCTGGACGGTAAAGTGAAACTGAAGATAAAGCCGGAAACGCAGAACGGTACGAAAGTCCGACTGAAAGGTAAAGGATTCCCGGTTTATAAGAAGGAAGGACAATTCGGTGACTTGATTGTGACCTATTCCGTCAAGATTCCTACGAACTTGACCGACAAACAGAAAGAGTTGTTCCGTCAATTACAGAGTATGAACTAAAATGAATGAGCACTATGCAGACCGAATTAATTATTGTCAGTGAATACTGTCACAAATGTCATATTGAGCCTTCATTCATCGATTTGTTGGAAGAGGGCGGTTTGATTAACGTACATACCGAAGGCGGCGAACATTATCTGCTTTTGTCGGAACTCCCGAACGTGGAGCGTTACAGCAGAATGTACTACGACTTATCCATCAATATGGAAGGTATCGATGCCATTCATCATTTACTGGAAAAGATGGAAGATATGAGACGCGAAATGAGTTCGCTTCGCAAACAACTTCTGCTGTACCGGGAACGGGAAATAGAAGATATGGACTGGTAAAAAAATAGAGCCTCTGTTTGATCCGAACAGAGGCTCTATTTATAGTAAACGGAGGCTCTGATTCACTCAATCAGAGCCTCTGTTTTTTCAGGACGTTTGCATGGTTGTCAACTTATCCAATATACGTACAAATCTCTTCCAGATAGCGTGCGTCGATGGTGTCGAAACTATCCAGTTCATCACTGTCAATATCCAGCACTCCAATGACTTCACTCTGTTGGAGGATCGGTACTACTATTTCCGATTTCGAGTCCGAACTACAAGCAATGTGTCCGGGAAACTGTTCTACGTCAGGAACAATCAGTGTCCGGGCCTCTTTCCAAGCTGTGCCGCAAACTCCTTTGCCGAGGCGGATGCGGGTGCAGGCAATGGGACCCTGAAACGGACCCAGTACGAGTTCATCCTCTTTCACAAGGTAAAAGCCTACCCAAAAGAAACCGAAAGTCTGTTTGAGCGCTGCTGCAACGTTGGCAAGGTTAGCTATGAGATCCGTTTCCGTACTTACCAGAGCGTGTAGTTGCGGAAGTAACTCCCGGTATTTATCTTCCTTATTTCCTGTGCCGATGATTAAATTCTCTGCCATCTCTTTTCTATTTGATTTGGTTCAGGATGCTCGGGTCTTTTATCTTATCGTCTTCTGCAAAGAAGATAATCTTAGTCAAGATCTCGGCTGTCTTCGGATCTTCATCTACAAAAGGCAGGAACAGGCGTCCGCGATTTTGCGAATGTACCGGAAGAACGGCAATTTGCGCGCCGCCTTCCTGATGGATCACGCCGCTGCCCAGATGGATATTGTACTTACCCAGTTTGCCTTCGATGTGAGCGAAACTTCCTTTTATCGTCACGTTCTTGAAATGGAACAACGGCATTGTCAGTTCCACCAGCACGCTGCGCATCTCGATGGTAGAGTGGCTGGTTTCCGGATCGACGCTTCCGGCATGGGCTACACTTACTGCCAAGTCTACGTCTCTCATCACTTCCGAGAAGATGACAGGAGGAATCTCCGAGATTTTCATCAGCTTGTAGTCCTTGCGGTTGTGGAAGCAGACATATTCTAACGTCGGAGCTTCGATGTCGGCAGGAGAGAACCAGTCTGCCATCGCATAGATGGTGGCGATGATGTTCTCTTTGTAATAGATCTTTTGCAAACCGTCTTCGTAGTCGGCTACCCAGCGACGGCCTTTCAGTACGGCAACCGTTTTCTGCGGTTGAATCTGATTGCCGGCATAACGGCGGGATTGAGTGGCTTCCACTTCTTCCGGAGTCGGAACGTAGAGTTCACGGAACACCTGTTTGAAAGGTTGGCGGATTGCTTTGTCGAACAGGAATTTCTGATAAGCGTGCCAGTCACCGCTTGCGTACAAGTCTGTGGGATGGGCGATGCGTAACTCGTCTTTCGGTTTTAACGGTAGGCAAACGGCATTCACAGTCACCAGCAATCCGTCGGTGTAGAAGCCCGTCTGTCCGTTACAGATAAAGACAAGATGTCTCAACAATGGCCAGATGACAGGGTTCTGCATCAACTTGCGCAATTCGTTTTCTTCAAAACGGGTACAGTCTTCCATCGCCTGTTCCAGCATCACGCGGGAGCGGGTATACTGGTCTTTCAGCTTTTTGTGTACCGCTTTCAGTTCTTCTATATACGGATGCTTTTTCAGTTTGGCAGGCATACTGTTGAGCTCTTTGCCGTCTTTGATTTGTTTAATTTCCGATTTGCCTTCCTCGTTGATTTGCACATACACTTCTACGCCGTCTATCTCTTTGGGAGACAGGTAGGGGAGAAGTTCTTTGATTAGTTCCGTTTCCATGCTCCAGGTCAGACGGGTAACGTCTCCGTAGCCGGAGTTACGCGCCAGATTTTGCAGGGCGATGTTTACCGCTTTCTTTTCGCTTTCCTGCCTTTGAGCACCGAACTCCTTACTCTCTTTCAGGAACTTTTGCAGGTATTGATAACGATCCAGCAGTTCTTTGTCCGGTTTCCGTCCCAATGGGATGAGGCCGTAGCTCATCAATAAGTCTTTGTTGCGTTTGGCAACTATTTCTTTCTTTACATCTGCCGCCTTCACTGCACCGTTGGTGGCATCGGCAAACTTGCGGGCACGGGTATGGCTATTGCTGCATGAGATATATTTGGCGGCATTGTAGACCACTTCGAAGCGTCGTTTGCCAATTGTCTTAAATGCATCCCTGAACCAGTCGATATCAAAAGCACCTTCCCGCAAGTCTTCCACGTCGATAGGGGTGTAGCGGGCGATGATTGCTTTTTTCTTGTCGTCACATGTTTCATTGGTATGGGCGTGGAAATAATAGGCGGCACTTGTCAGTCCTTTCCAGCCTATTGCCTTTTCGGTCAGTTCAATCCATTGCGGAGCGAACATGGCGGCTTCTACCAGTCGTTCGTCACTGATTTCGGCTTGCTTCGCCAGTTTCTTCAGATTTTCGCTGGTATCTGTCGGCAGGGGATGGCAAGCATGGAGCAAGCTACTCAATACACCTCGTTTGGTACTGCCCCAGTTGTAGCTGTCGCGTATGAACGTATCTTTGCCGAATGCTTGCAGAATGTGGATAAATGTGTCCGCTCCATAAATATAACTTAATTCCTCTGCAAGGCTGGTTACTTGTGTCTCGGAGTCTCCCCGTTTTAGTTCGATTTCAAGAATCCGGTCTACTATCTTCTGTGCAAGAGAACGGAAGAGAGAGAAATCGACGTTTTTGATGTCGGCGTACCTTTCTTTTTCCTTATTGAAACGAACGTTGTCGTTCAATACCGTGGTGATTGCCTTGATCTGGGTGGGCGAGCTGATGCGTCCCATCATTTCGCGGTATACTTCTTCTGTCGGGATGATTCCGAGCATCCATGCACGGGCGAAGTCTGTGGCATGAAGGTAAGAGTCTGTTTCTTCCAGTTCGGGTGTGTGTTCCATGTAGTTGGTGAGCTTGTAAAGTTGGTAGCGCACCGTGAAGTAGCGGATAAACAGATCATCACTCATGGGCTTTTGAGGCATTTCAAGCCAGAAATTCACGAACTTGTTGTTATGTATCGGGTAAACGATCTCTTTTTCTCCATATTCCAGTTTGTCCCGAAGCCATGCATGCTTGTTGGTGTACTGGCGGAAAATGTTTTTAGTATTCAGCAAAGGCAACAGTTGGAGCAGCATATTGACAGCCAATCGTTGGTAGACTGCTTCGTCTTTATACTCGTATGACAATGCTTCGATAATATCACTCATCTGTTCGTAGTACGGCATCTTGCGGAGTTCCTTCTGCAATCCGCGGTAAGTGATGCCGGCATACATCCGGTTAACAAGCGGCTCGAAAGTGTTGCTTGATTTCTGGTCTGCCTTGATGTCTTCTTCATCCTCTTCATCGTAGTCGTCATCGTCTTTAGGAGCGCCTGTCGATGCAAGCATGAAACTCATCATCAGTAATTTGTCATAGCTTCCTATTTCTTCTTCGTAGAAGGCCTTCCACAGCTCCGGGAAACCGAGTCCGCTCAATCCTCCGTAGTTACTCCAGTTTATCAGGACACTGTTGCCTACCAGGCGTGCTTCTCCGTATCCATTCTTGAACTCTTCGTTCTTATAGATTTCGATGTATTTGCTTAGTTTTTTAAATACGAGTTTGGCCCTTCCGAAACAAATGAATTCGAATGCTTTTTTCACGTTGAATCCTTTATCCTGGGTAATCTCCGGCAGATTGACTTCAAGAGCCGGGTCGTACAGACCGAAGCCGTTATCTTTGGTATAGTGCTGTGCGGTGTTTTCTTCCGTTCCGTCTCCAATCAGAGATTCTATCAACACTTTTTCTTTCGCGTTCGGTTTCTGAATTTCTTTGACGGTGGGGATCAGTTCCTGATAGGTATCTTGCAGAAATTCTACGTTGTGGATAGTCTTCATCATATCCAATCCGGCCAGGCGGCGTTCGGCCACCTTGTCTGTTAGTAAGCGGCGGATACTGTCGGACAGTTGTTCTTTCGGCTGTTTCATCAATAGATTGATGGCGTTGATACGCATCTCACTATATTTGAAGCGCAGCAACTCTTCTACTTTCTGATTCTGTTCGGGCGCCAAAGTCATCTCGGACAAGACTTTGTAGGCTTCGTCACGAACGTCCTGCGAACGGTCGCCCAGTGATTGCAGCACATATTCTTCCTGTAAATGGCTGGTTGGGGGATTTAATACGACGCCGATATAGCCTGCCCGCATATAGGTATCCAAAGAAGGCAGACAGGTGCAAAGATCGTCTTTTAATGCAGAATCGTTGGTCATCCAGGTGATATACGCCATCTTGAGAACGATTTCCGAACGGGTGAGCTCTGCACTTTCCCATGGGAATACGTATGGAGAATAAATCTCTTTGGCAGAGATGGACTGATAGACGTTCTTCAGATAGTCATAATGGCGGATCGCTTCTTCTTTGCTATCAAAATAATCATGGAGCGACGGGGCGTCCTTATGTCCTCCGTACCGGCTAAGATAGAGTCCGGACAGATACAGTGGCAGGATAGCCGCCACTACCGACGGTTCGTTATACCATTTTTCAAAAGCATCTTTACTGATGCGGTGGTTCATGCCGGAGTATTGCGTACAGCGTAAAAAGTAAAGTAAGGTCTGCACCTGATATTTGGCACCGTCTTTAATTATTCCCGGAACAAGTGCCTGGATTTCTTCCGTATTGTAGAATCCGATACTCCATAGAGCCAGATAAAGTTCGACCGTATCTTTGCTTTGGAGGGCTTTGCGTGCTTGTTCCCGGTCGTTCAGAAAACGGCGGATCAGTTCCACATATTTGTTGGTGATACGCTCGCTGCTGTCTTGTTCTCCGATACCCGTACAGACTGCAATGCCGCGTTTCACGGAGGCAAATCGTTGCAGGCCGTTGTCGCAGATCACCGAGAACAGATGGAGATAACTTTCGGGGCATCCTTCGTCCATCGTTTCCACGATAGCCTGACGGAGACCTTCCTGCAGTTTGGCTGCCAGCAGTAACTTCCCTTCCAGTTCCAGCAACGGGCGGTAACCGCTCACGGCGATAGCCTGGAGATGTCCCTGGTTGAGGCGGTTGGCATTATTCTCGCTGGTCAATACGTTGTTGAGGTATTCAATGACAGTCTGGTTGCCTTCTGCTATTTGGGCGGCCATCCAGTTTTGACAGTTCATCGCATCCTTGTATGTTTCTATTTCTTCCGGAGTGTTTCCTCCGTTCAGTATGGCTTGTTCGCTGAATCCGGTGGCACGTAGTTTTAGAAATTCCGTCAGCGCATCTATGATGTGACTGAAATGCAGAAGGGGATTCGCCGACCGCTGTGACCGGCGCGAATATCCATGAGTGTACGGACACCGTGCTTTGAGCTTCAGATAGGTGTGGAACAGGTTAGCATATTCGTCTCCCAATAGATAACGGAGCACTTTGTTCAACTTTCCGTCGAAAAGATTGGCAACACTCTTTATCTTCTCTTCCTGAATAATATGTATGATGCAAGGCTCTAGTTTATCGCTGTATGTGCCATACCGGGTATCCATGTTGAAGTATTGCATAAATACATCCAACAGTGTCATTGTCTCTTTGTCTAAACTGGTTCTCTTTTTCGTTAACCTTTCCAGGTACGGAGCAATCCGTTTGTTTAATGCGTCATTATAAATGAGTCTCATGATTATTTTCGTTTTAAGTGTGTTTATAAGAAAATGATTACCAAAGTCTTCCCGACAGCATAGCCAATCGGATGAAGGTGATGGTAGATTCTTCTTTGAGTCCGGTGGGAGAGGATAAGTCTTCAGTTTCCGTATCGTCAATGAAGATACGGAAAATTCCGTCCTCGTAAGATTGCAGGGCGTTGGTGATTGCTTCTACTTCTGCGGCAGGTTTGCCGTTATAGTTTACTGCAAAACCAACCTTGCCGGAAGCTGTTTTATTTTCCACTTCTTCCTGTGTGAGGTATTTCAGTACTTCGCTTTGTTGCAAGCGTTCATTATATTCACAGACTTGCCAACTGACGATGGCTTCAATCAACCCCTGTACATCGACAGGCGGAACAGGAAAATCGACAGGAATCTTTTCGATATTGCACTTTCGCTTTCCTAATTGTTTGACTTGGACATATACTCTCATATTCTCTTTATTGGGTGATCTGAATACTTGATGTAATAGCATTCAGATCGGTTTCGGCTTCTTCGTCATAGACAAGCATAACAATGGTAAAAGTTCGCTTCTTGCTTTCTTGGAAATAGTGTAATACAATTTGTTGTATGTCTTCTCCCGGTTCATCAGGAGCTCCGATGTGCAGAGGGTTTGTAGTTCTTGTCATGGATAGCCCGTTGATGTTGACATTGCTCTGCTTATAGTCTTCCGCTGGTTCTCCTTGTGCATTTCGCGGGAGAGTGAGCGATAACTTCTTGATATGTTCAAACTCTTTTTGTGTATCGTAGGTCAGAGCGGTAACCGTCAGTTGGTTGGCGCCGTTGACGAGCCTAAGCAACGGAGGTTCTGCGCTGGGAGTCAATCCTTTCGCTCCTGTTATTTTCCTCCAGTTGGTAGGATACTGGCAACTGAAATTTGTTTCTGCATCGTAATAAGAAAGCCATGTATCGTTATTACCTACCGGAACGTATGGAGGATATTGGCTGGTAGAAGAACTGTTGGCAGTCTTCCTGCCAGCTTGGTTGCCGTTCTCGTTTTCTTCTTCCAGTTCACCATTCAGATAGGCTTCTACAATACCGCTTTCCCATTCGCCGCGTATGTCCTGATAAAGAGGGGGAACGTTCTTGCAAAGCATCAAGAAGCTGAACAGGAAAATGCAAAAGATACCAAGCTCCCCAAGGATTGAAACGGTACGTTGCGCATCGGCTTTTTCAAATTTATAGCTGCATACATAGATGATTCCCAGTAGGAAACCGCTTAATAACCCGCCGATATGTGCAGCGTTATCAATCCCAGCTTTCATGCCATAAACCAGATTGTAACCGACAAAAATAAGGATACTGGTCAATAATGCTTTTCGTTGTTCCTTTGCGATGCGATGGAAGAAGAGGAAGGCGAGGAATATACCGTAAAGTCCGAAGATAGCTCCGGAGGCTCCGGCACTGATTGTCTCGCCGTGCATATAAAGACTGAATACTGCCGAACATAGTCCGGTCAGTAAATAGGACATGAACATCCGACGGCTTCCTATCAGATCTTCCAGTAGAAGACCTACATACATGAAGGCATACATATTCATCAGGAGATGAAAAGCACCGATGTGTATGAAGTTGCAGGTCACTGCACGCCACCAGTCGCCTGTAAGGGTCAGCGGTCCGAAGTCGGCTCCCCATTTCAGCAGTGATAAGGTGGAAGGAGACATGATTCCCACTCCGGATGCAATCATCACAATAAATACAAGGATGTTGAGGTCTATCAGGATAGGCGTTGCTATAAAACCTTTGCGGGGAATAAAGAACGACCAGAAAGAGTTCCTCTTCTTTTCTTCTTCCAGATAGGCTTTCTCTTCTTCTGTGAGCGGACGGTTACACTCTTCCTCGAAATCTTTTGCCTTTTGGGTTAGCTCTTCCGGGGTAAGGGATGTTTTTATTTCTTCCATCGTCTCCCGTAGCTTTTGTATATTTTTTCTGTTCTTTCCATAGTCTACAAATTGTACGGAAGAGGATTGGCTGCGCACAGCTACTTCTCCGTCGTTTCCCGGTTCTATGGTAAAGGTTATTTCCTCTCCATGAGAATACATATTGAACGGGACTTCGAATCGTGCTCCTTCCGGAGTCACTTCCTCGATATTCCACTCCAGCTTTTGCGAAGCTTCAAGAGCCAGTATAAGGATTTCTGTTTTTGATAAACCCGGTAAATGCAGTTTGTCGTTATATGAAGGTTTGAGTGCCATATTTCTATTCTTATATAGAGTCGTCGATTAAAAATTACTTATCTCACTGACAAATGTATAGAATAATAATGAAAAATAATAGAATGTGACAAATAAAAAAGCATCCACTTCCTAAGAAGGGATGCTTTTATGAGATTTGATAGAGTATTTATTACTTTTTGTAGAATGCCAAGTCTTCTTTATCGAAGTTTTCGATGAAGTTTGAGTGCTTTTCTACTTCCGCTTCTGCATAGTTCAAATATACATGTGCGGATTTGGAGAACAGTTCGGAAGACTTGCTGGCATCTTGAATCAACAGGTGACACATGATAATGTCAGCAGCCATTTCCACCAGTTTGCGAGCGGTGAAGTCAAGCAATTCCTGGTCTTGTACTTCTTTCACTGCATTGGTGCTTGCTTCGAATTTGTCAGCCATCTTTTTCAGACGAGACATCAGCGGTTCCATTTCCGGTGAGCAAGGAATGGTTTCAAACTCGCGAATAGTAGCGATGTACGAACCATTGGTTACGTAACGGATAGCGGCTACTGTCTGCAACTGGGTAGTTCCTTCGTAGATGCTGGTGATGCGTGCGTCGCGATAGATGCGTTGGCAAGCATATTCCATCATGAAACCTGAACCGCCGTGAATCTGAATACAGTCGTAAGCGTTTTGGTTGGCATATTCAGAGTTCATACCTTTAGCCAGCGGAGTAAAGCTGTCTGCTAATTTAGCATATTTCTTTTGTTCCTGGCGTTCTTCCGGAGTCAGTTTACGTTCGCGGGCGATGTCGTCCAATGCTTTGTAGATGTCTACGTAGCGAGATGTTTGATACAGTAAAGCACGTCCGGCATCCAGTTTACCTTTCATGATAGCCAGCATGTCATATACAGCCGGGAATTCGATAATTGCTTTTCCGAACTGCTTACGGTCTTTAGCGTATGCCAAACCTTCATTGTAAGCTGCCTGGCTCAATCCTACAGATTGTGCGGCAATACCCAGACGGGCACCGTTCATCAGAGCCATTACGTATTTAATCAAACCGAGCTTGCGGTCACCGCAAAGTTCAGCTTTTGCATTCTTATATACCAATTCGCAGGTAGGAGAACCGTGGATACCGAGTTTGTTTTCGATACGACGTACGTTCACGCCACCCTGACGCTTGTCATAGATGAACATAGACAAACCACGGCCGTCTCTCGTTCCTTCTTCCGAACGTGCCAGTACGAGGTGAATATCCGCGTCACCATTTGTGATGAAACGTTTCACACCGTTCAGTAACCAGCATCCGTCTTTTTCACTGTAAGTAGCTTTCAGCATAACAGATTGAAGGTCGGAGCCAGCATCCGGTTCTGTCAAGTCCATTGACATGGTTTCACCTTGGCAGATGCGTGGGATAAAGCGGCTGTGTTGGTCGGGATTGCCAAACTCATAAAGAGTTTCGATACAGTCTTGCAATGACCAGATGTTTCCGAAACCTGCATCGGCAGCAGCCACGATTTCTGCACACATGGTGTACGGGGTGATCGGGAAGTTCAAACCGCCGAATTTACGTGGCATGGTCATACCGTTCAAGCCGGCTTTTACCATTGCGTCCAGGTTCTGTTTGGTTCCTGATGCATATTCTACGCGACCATTGGCACAGTGAGGACCTTCTTCGTCTACACCTTCTGCGTTAGGGGCAATGATTTCTCCTGTGATTTCTCCAGTAATCTCCAACACTTTGTCATAAGAGTCTACAGCATCTTCGAAGTCCAGCGGAGCATAATCGAATTCATCTTTATCTCTGTAATTGCGTTCTTTGAGTTCGCAAATACGTTTCATCATCGGATTGTTCAAGTGAAACTTGAGTTCCGGTATGTCTGTATAATAATTAGCCATCTTTCCTTACTTGCTATTTTGTTTATAATACTTAATCATCTTCGGCACAACTTCTTCGATAGTTCCGTTGATTACGTAATCGGCAATTGTGTTGATCGGAGCATCCGGATCGTTATTGATGGAGATGATGATACCACTTTCCTGCATACCGGCGATATGCTGAATCTGTCCGGAGATACCGCAAGCGATGTAGAGTTTCGGACGAACCGTAACACCTGTCTGACCGATCTGGCGGTCGTGATCTGCGAAACCTGCGTCAACAGCAGCACGGCTGGCACCTACTTCTGCGTGAAGTTCTTTAGCGAGGTCGAACAACAGGTCGAAGTTCTCTTTCGAGCCTACACCGTATCCGCCGGCTATGATGATCGGAGAACCTTTCAGGTTGTTCTTTGCCTTTTCTACGTGGCGTTCGATTACTTTCACTACATAGTCCGTATCGGCTACGTATTTTTTCACATCGTGACGGATCACTTCTCCCTGATAAGTCGGAGAGAGGATTTCTTTCTTCATCACACCTTCGCGAACGGTTGCCATCTGCGGGCGGTGTTCCGGGTTCACAATCGTAGCAACGATGTTACCGCCGAAAGCCGGACGGATCTGATACAACAGGTTCTTGTAAGTCTTGCCTTCTTTCTTGTCTTCGTGGTCACCGATTTCAAGTGAAGTACAGTCGGCAGTCAATCCGCTGGTCAAAGCAGAAGAAACGCGCGGACCGAGGTCACGACCGATTACAGTGGCACCCATCAGACAGATTTGCGGCTGTTCCTCTTTGAAAAGGTTCACCAGAATAGCTGTGTGAGGAAGTGAAGTATAAGGGTAAAGTCCTTCGCCGTCGAAAACGTGAAGTTTGTCTACTCCGTAAGGAAGGATTTGTTTTTCAATATCTTTGAGGCCGGTTCCGGCAACCACTGCTTCGAGTTGACAGTTCAACTGGTTGGCTAACGAACGACCTTTGGTGAGAAGTTCGAGGCTGACGTCTAAAACGTTACCTTCTTCTATTTCGCAATATACAAATAAGTTATTCATGATTATCCGATGGTGTGGTTAGCTAATAGTTCAACAATCAGGTCTTCCACGTCACGGTCGCTGCCGCTGATGGTTTTGCTCTCTTTAGCCTGGAACACGATGTTCTGGATGGCTTTCACTTTTGTCGGCGAACCGGACAGACCGCATTGTGCGAGGTCACCGTTTACGTCGGCTACGCTCCATTCTGCCAGATTCAGATAATCGCGCTTGTCGTACAGGTCGGTATAATCAAGATTGCCTTGCTGTTTTTCAGTCACAGTTTTGGCATGCTTGTATTTCTGAACCAATTTAGCGTTACGCGGACGGCAAGGAGCTGCAGAACCGTTGACAGTAATCACGATAGGCAACGGGCCTTCTACAGTTTCAACACCACCGTCGATGTGACGTTTCACCTTAATCTTACCATCGCCCACTTCCAGGATTTCTTCTGCGTATGTGATTTGCGTCAATCCCAGCTTTTCTGCTACCTGCGGACCCACTTGTGCCGTGTCACCGTCGATTGCTTGGCGACCACCGATAATAATGTCATACTCACCGATTTTGCGGATGGCAGTGGCAAGTGCGTAAGACGTAGCCAGTGTGTCTGCACCAGCGAAAGCACGGTCGGTTAATAAGTAACCGTTATCTGCACCACGGAAAAGTCCTTCACGAATAATGTCGGCTGCCCGTCCCGGTCCCATTGTCAGAACGGTTACGGTAGAGCCTGGATGAGCATCTTTCAATCGGAGAGCTTGCTCGAGAGCATTCAGGTCTTCGGGGTTGAAGATGGCGGGGAGTGCCGCGCGGTTAATCGTTCCGTCGGCTTTCATGGCATCTTTCCCAACGTTACGTGTGTCGGGAACTTGTTTTGCCAATACAACAATTTTCAAACTCATGCTATAAATTTTAGTATTAGTATTTCTACAAGTTAGCAGCCAGTAGTCAAGTAGTAATCTCTTGCTATCCAAACTATCCGGTTAACTATCAGCGTGCAAATTTACTCAAACACTTGGTTCTGACAAGAAATCCGAGTAAAAAATGCACAGGTTTAAGAATTTTGAGCAAAATAGGAGGGTTTTTATAGGGTTCTTAAAATGGCGGAATAGAAATGGAAGTTACAAATATAACATCCTTTTATTCCTTCAGCAGAACTTCGATGGCTTCAATAAAGTCAGTTGCTTTAGGCAGCAATTCGTCTATTTCTTCCTCACTTGAATAGGCAAAATCATCATAATCACTACTATGCCGACGTTCGAAAAGTAAGGAAAAACAACGTCCCAATTCACGTGACATACGACCGGTAGCGACGAAATGCAATCCTATCATCTGTTTGACACCTGCATGGGTACCAGGATTTATCTCGTGTTTAATAAGCAGAGCGACTGCTGCATAATAACAGGCATAATAAAGACGGTTTACAGCTGTATTATAATAGCCTTGTTGTTTTAGATAGGGTATTTCTTTCAGCGTTTCTTTAGCACGTAGAAAACGGTAAGCTGACAGTGCCTCAATATTTTCCCTGTTTAATTGTTCTTTCATAGTACGATCCCCTCTTTCATTACATTCATACCAAAAGGTGTCTGAAAAGGACGGTTTTCCCAAATCTTTTTCAGCAAGACACGTGCATTTATTTGCACTCCCGTTTCTATTTCTATATCGTAGAGCGGAGTGATGATACGGTCTTCTTCTTTGACGGTCAATTTATTACCGTCAACCAATATCAATAAATCAATATCGCTATCAGGACGGGCATCCCCACGTGCCTCACTACCATATAAAATGGCTTGAGCTTCCGGTGCCACCTGTGTTAAAGCCTTCCGTATTCGTTCTACAATTTGTGGACGTTTCATATTTATTGCTTTTTATTTACGAACAAAGTTATATAAATTATTCGAGAAGTCAAGAGATACAGCTATTTATTCTCTTTAAGTGTTAAAATGACAGTTACTTATTTTATTGTATACCGATTTCGGCCAGTCCCATTGGTTCACCATCATGTATCATCCGTGTTGCTTTCAGTTGGACATAGCGGGCGTTAACCGGAGTAAAGTAAACCGATTGCAGAATCGGATTATTCTTTATATTGGAAAATTCATCTTTGGCTACTACCTGATTGACAGCATTACTATCCGTTCCGACAGAGATTTCATAAGAGCTGATTATTCCTTTATTATATTCACTCTGGTCGGGGAGATAATGGAAGGAGGTAATTGTGCGTTCCTCTCCCAAATCAATCAATAATGTATTTCCGTTGATGAAGCAGGTGGTCTGATTGTTTTTATCCATACATTTTTGTGCTTCCTCCGCATCTACTCCGGTGAGCGTGAACGGATAACTCTTCAACTCTTCTGCTTTTGCGGTATATGTATCGGAAGTCTCTCCTGCATAGTAGGCTTCTATGTTATTGATACAGAGGCAAGCTCGCGAATCTGTAAAACGTACACGGATCTTATCTGTGGTGACTGTTTCGAAACGAAGAAGACGTTTATATCCGATAGTGGTCGTCTCTTCATTCAATTTTACCGGAAGCCATTCGCCTTCCTGGTTGTATTCTACAACGAATGATTTGACACGTTGCCCCAGAGGTATATATTCCTGTAACATCATGCGGTTAATCTTTTCCGTTTGAGGCAGGGCAAACTCGATGGTGGCAGAGTTGACACCGTCATTGGTAGCCCAATAAGTATCATAGTCACCATCGGTCACCGCTTTTGCAGAGAATGTTTTTCCCCGTTCGTCCGATGCTTTGGGAGAAAGTCCCGCCAATAGGTTGTGTGCCAGTTGCTTTTGTACGTTCTGGTGGAAGTTTACGGCGTTGGCAGAGTCTGTCGGATGAATCAGTCCGTCACGATCGACCGGGAAGTTGAGTAACAATGTTGCGTTATGACCTACGCTACGGTAATACAGATCGGTCAATGCATCTGCTGTTTTCACACGGTCGTCTTCTTCCGGATGATAGAACCATCCCGGACGGATGGATACGTCACATTCTGCGGCTACCCATTGGTTGCCGTCGGCATGGCCATATTGCAATTCACGATATTTGGGGTAACCCGGATAAACTTCTCCGGCACGGAGAAAAGACCAGTTGGTAGCTCCTGCAAATCCGTTTTCGTTACCTACCCAACGGCAGCCCGGACCTCCATCCGAGAAGATAACAGCTTGTGGTTGCAACTCGTCGATCAACTTATAGGCTCGCGGATAATCGTAATAAGTTTTGCGGTCGATAGTACGGCTGTCTTTTGCTCCGCCATACCAGCCGTCTCCGCCATTGGCACCGTCAAACCAGATTTCAAAAACATCACCATAGTTGGTTAATAGCTCGTTGAGCTGTTTATAGAAGTATTCTACGTATTCGGGAGAACCATAGTTGGCTTGATGCCTGTCCCAGGGAGACAGATAAACAGCGAATTTAATGCCGTACTTCTTGCAGGCATCCGATAGTTCGCGAACGATGTCGCCTTTTCCGTCTTTATACGGGGTGTTACGGATGCAATATTCTGTCAGTTGAGTGGGCCACAGGCAGAATCCGTCGTGATGTTTGGCTGTCAGGATCACTCCTTTCATGCCGGATTTCACAAACGTCTGTACCCATTGCTCGCAATCTAGTCGGGTAGGATTGAATGTTTTAGGATCGGAATCACCGTATCCCCATTCGCGGTCGTTGAATGTGTTAAGTCCGAAGTGTACGAAAGCGTATGTTTCCATTTTTTGCCATTCTACCTGTTTGGCTTCGGGAATGGGCAGGATAGCTTCCGGTGCTTTGACTGAATTACAGGCACTTAATAGAAGGAGGCCTGCTCCGAAAATAAGAAAGTGTTTTTTCATGGGGGTAATTTATTTGTTAATAATTGAGTGTAAGAATCATCTACAACGTAATTCCGAATACAAAATAAAGTTGCTCTTCATAGGGGTTGGCTATTAGCTTTCCGAATATGGGCAGAGAGAAGTTGGACGTTATTTTGATTTCTTTCGTTGCGGATAATCCGATATTGACTACATTGAATTTGTCGGAGTACATACTTTCCCAAGGGGTAAAACCTGCTTCGACGCTCATGTTTACATCTTTTACGCTGAACGGATAACTCAATTCGCAATAGCTGGACCAGGCACGTTTTCCGTTTTCACGGTAGTCGTTTCCGGCAAAGGTGGTGTACCAGCTGACTGATAATGGAAATTTCTCGCTAAGCATATATCCGGCTCCTACTTCAAAAGTATGTCCGGTGGAATGTGAATTGTAATTGAAGTATTTGAAAGGTTCTTCTTCTGTTTGAGTAAAATAGTTATTGGCGTAGAGAGTCAGGTTTTTGTATTCGTACTCCAGTGATAAGTCTATCTCATTATTCTTTTCGCGAAATTCGGTAGAACCCCATGCATAGACGGTCAGGCTTTTCCAGTTGAGGCCGAGTGAGGGTTGCACACTTGCGTTGCCGCTGTCCATACCACGCCAGATGTAGCTACTTACAAAATCTGCGGTTACAAAAACTTCTTGTGCCTGTACAAAGGCTGTACATAATAAGATAGCAATAAGTAGGATTTGTTTTTTCATTTTATCGACTGTTTTTTCTCGTTTTCGCGGGGTAAAGATACGCAATATATAGATAAATGATGACAGATGCGGAAAAAAAGAAAGCGGCTGCATCGTGCAGCCGCTTCTGAATCGGTTGTAAATTCTAAAAGTTATTTAGAAGGTAATATCCATCTTAACAACAAACGTGCGTGGAGCGGCAACTGCCATCGGGCGGTAGCTGTATTCTTTATTTAACAAGTTGTTGACCATAAACTGAAAAGCTACCTCTTTGGACGCTTTTACTCCAAGGCGCATATCCACAGTGGCGTAGTCCGTATTATGTTTTTTCCAATAAGTAGCCAAAGTCTCTCCTTTAGAATAACCGAACGCGATGCCGCGAACGTAATCCATCAAGTCGAGTTGTGTTTTCGGACGTTCATCCATCATCAGGTAATCCACTGCGAGGATTTTACTCTTCCAGGCAACGTTTGCACCCAGATTGATACGTTTCCACTGGAAATCTACCGTCGCTTTAAAGCTGTGTTTCGGACGATACTTCAAATACTTTCCGGTGTTCGATTTTTCTTTCATTTGAAGAGGATCGGTATAAAGAGCTTCCGCATCATTGCGTTCCTTATAATCCGCATCACGGGGTTCGGTGTATACATACCCTAAGTTATAGAACAACTTTGTGTTCTTGTTGAAGTTATAAACGCCGTTTGTTGATATTTCCACTCCGTAGATTTGTGCTTTCGATACGTTATGAAACTGTGCTCCGATTCCGAAACCTTGACCACCGGTTATCATTCGGATGGCATCACTGATGCTGTTAATCATCGTATAGTCCGTATTATTGAATAGTCCGAACTGGAATTCGACCATATCCTTATATTGTGTATAGAATCCTGCAACATCTACAAATCCCTGGAAATTACCAATCTTATATCCTTGCTTGAATCCCAATTCCGCATTAAACCCTTTTTCCGGTTTGATATCCAGATTCGGGTAAACGCCGACTCCTCCGATATCCTTGCGCAGGTATTTCTCATTGATGGACGGGTTACGGTAACCTTGTCCGAAGCTGGCACGGATAAAACTGTAATCTGCCAACTGATAGTTCAGTCCGGCACGGAACACGGGGCGGAATGGAACTTTAGTTCCGAATATCTTTGTTTCTGCTTCACGATGGTGATTGTTTACACGATAGTATTCGGCACGCACACCGGCAGATACGCTTAGACGGTCCCAGAAACGTTGGTCGTACTGGAAGAAAGCAGCTATGTTATCGCTTTTGTAGACTTCGTCCATGATGGCCGAATTATACCGTACATGCTCATAAGTGGCTCCGGTAGTGATTTGTGCGCCACTGTCCCATTTCTTGTTGAACTGATAATCAAGATAATAGTTAGTGCTTTTATCAGTCTGCGTCTTAGGAGTGTTTCGTGAAGGATTGAGTACGTCGGACACCCAGGGAATCAGGTCACCAGGCAATTGTCCGTTCGTCAGTCCTCCCAAATCACTGGGTAGCCCGCTGTCCATCACCCAGGAAATCAGATCACAATAATCGGCAGTCGTTGCGTTAGGGAAGATATTGCCTAATGAAGTGAATACTCCATTCATGGCGTCTTCCAGATTACCATTGATTAGTCCTGAACCGATTCCCACCAATGCCGGGTAGAATGAACTGTAATCACCGCCTGCAATATTCTGTATCGTTTGGGCATCTGTCCCCATATTGCCCAGAATATCCATGATAGATGCTCCCTGGGTAGGACGTACGATATTGTCGGCACTATAATAGAAACGTCCCTTGATCTTATGTGACGTACCGTTTTCCGGATTCACATAGTTGACAAACGGGTCGATATGGAAATTATTATCTTCCCTGCCCATGTTGGTGAAAGGAGAGGGCTTGTACACCTCTGTCGGTGAACGCCAGATAAAAAAGTCACCATATTGATTAGACAGGAAATCGATATTAAAACCATAGTTCAACAGTTTCATTCCCATGTCCGGTTGGTGATAGGTTAGGTTACCTCCCATGCGGAAACGTTTGTTATGTCCTTGCTGGCGGTATCCTTCATCGGTGAAAAGATTAAGGCTGCCACTGACGTCGAAATTACCGATACGACGGGCGTGGGAGAGATCGAATCCTTCGTAAATCGGATTACGCACACCACTAAGAAGATTTCCGCGCAGAATCGGTTTGACCGAATATTTATCTTCTTTCCAGAAATTCTTATCACTCCATTGGTATTCGTCATTCTCCGCATCACCATAGATACCGAGATATGCGCTGAAACGTGTTTTCGGAGCTAACCCCGGACGTGCGGTGCGGATATTGATGATACCATTCAAAGCCGATGAACCATATAAAACGGAAGAGGCTCCTTTGATTACTTCAATCTGCTCGATATTCTCCAAAGGTACGGTGTTCCAGTTGATTTCGCCTGTCTTGGGATTCAGGGTACTCATACCATCCACCAGAATCTGACTGCGTGCACCTACTCCGTATGTCCATCCGCTACCACCACGTATGGAAGGTTGTTTGTCAACAATATCCACTCCCGGAAGAGTGCGGAGGGTAGACGATATATCTGTTGGTGCCTGGCGGGCAATGTCACCGGCTTTCACTACATCCATGGAAATAGTGACATTACTCAATTTCTGTTCAAAGCGTCCGGCGCTGACCACGACTTCCTCCAGCAGCTTGGTGCTTTCTTTCATGTAGACGTTTTTGGTGATTACCTCACGCCTGTCGATTACGATCGGCATCAGTACATCTTCGTAGCCCACATAACTGAATACGAGATCGACACCCCCTTCGGGCAGCTTGATTTCATAAGCCCCATGAATGTCGGACACTACTCCCTGGTTACCCTGTAACTTATACGTAACGGCTGCTCCCACCAATGGCTCATTGGTATTTGCATCATATATATGTCCTTTCAGCGTTTGGGCAAAACTACCCCCAAGGCTGGTGAAGCATAGTAGCAAAGTTAGAATATATATTTTCTTCATTGTTTTCTTTTTTGATATTCATAGTTGATGTTTATTCTTGTGGCAGAAGATCCAATCCTAAGTCAATAGTATTGGCTGCATTCCATAAAACCGGCAGACCGTTTTCGTCATTTCCCATGAGAAGTCCGAGTAGGTTTTTAAATACAGTATTGTTAGCCATGCTTTCCGGCAACATTCCTTCCACTATCGGTTGCAGTCCGGGCAATAACTGAATGAAAGCAGTTGTCGACTCTTTGGTTAAGTAAAGATGGGTATGTCCGTCTTCCTCTTCTATATGAAAGATAATTCCTTCGGTCAGTAAGTAGAATACCTGTTGGAAGCTCGCCGTATCCATACTGGTTATGATACCGAGCAATGGATTGTCGATCATGGAGTTTACGATTCCGAGCAACAGTTTCAGTTGCACAGGATTGGATTGGGCAAGAGCTTCCATAATTCCGGAAACCAGTCCTGAATCGATAGGAGTTTCACTGTCCTTGGTTGCCAGACTGATAATTGCCGGTAAGTTCAGGTTTATTTTAAGTTTACCGCTCTCCTCTGTCCAAGTGATTAGATTAATAGGTGAAGCGGTCCATGTACGGTCTGTCAATGCATTATTGATATCTTTTTCCGTCAGTAAACCAATCATAAACTTGGTGACAAATGTTGCGATGGTACCGACGTCTTTATCCGGATCTATGTTATTGATCGGTACGCTGCCGATGTAAACGGGACTCGTCGTATAATTGGCTACAAGGTTACCGTCGGGTTGTAGGGTGATTGTCTGAAGAAGTTGCGGTATGAAATAGCAAAGTGCATTTTGAATCAGTTTCATCCTTAAAAACAGTGTACTGCCCGCTTTGGTCAGTTCCACGTCATCCAGATGGACATAGAATCCTCCGGTTAAGATTTCATTCGTTTCTTTCCATACATATTGCCCTCCGCTGTAAGTGACAGTCATTTTCTTTCCTTTAGTGAAATTGGATATGCCATAACTTTTCTTCCATTTACTTTGCGGCATTACTACATCCAAATCTAGTTTCATTGTTTTCGGAGTGATGGCACCGCTATATGTCACGGTTGCTCCTCCCATCGTGACGTTTTTGCCGCTAAATGTATAAGAGTCTTCCTGTTCGCACAGACTGATTGGAAGAGGAGTTTGTTTCTCTCCCGGGATAATGTCATTCAGTGTCAAGGTTCCTTTTTCACTGTCTTCTGTTTTAAAATCGACAGTTTTTCCAACGAGTTTCTCCCCGCTGTAGGTCAGGTTCAAGGTAGCCGGTTTGATGTATGAGCCATACTCCTGGCAGAGTTCACCCGGCCAGAATAGCTTGCCATTATAGGTTTCCTCGCAAGATGTAAGGAGGAAAGCCGTACAAGCTACATAAAAAAGTCTTTTTAAAGTTCTCATTCTCTTCTAGGTTTTATTTCAACATATTTATTAAAACGATGCAAAGTACGGCTAATAGGTGACTGCCGTCAAGCTCCATTCTTGGGATTCAATATTCTATATTTGCTATTTTCTTAAATACAATTCTAATAAAGAAGAAAATAATGTTCTATTTGTAGGATATAATATACCATTTTTGAACTTGTTGTCCGGAATCCGGATGAAATGGATATTTTTGGTAAATTAAAAAAGAACTGACGATGACAACGAACGAATCCTTTCCTAAATTTGACCTTCCGGTTGATTTTATAGCAGATGACAGTATCACCGGAGATATCTTAAACTACTATGGTAATTTCCCCTGTAAAATAAAAGCCGGTGTCTTTATGCTTTGTACGGAAGGGATGGTCAGAGCTACCATTAATTTGTTGGAGATTGTCATTCGTAAGAATGATTTCATCGTTGTTCTTCCTAATTCATTCATTCAGATACACGAAGTTTCGTCCGATACCCGTATTTCTTTTGCCGGTTTCTCGTCCGATTTTATGCTTTCGGGCAATTATGTGGAAATCCTGCTGGACTTTATGCCTATGATATTGAACAGTCCGGTCATTTCTCTGCAAGAGGATGTTGCCGGCTTATACCGGAATGTATATCTTTTACTGATTCGTGCTTATACACTCCCACATTCATTAGAAAATAAAGAGATCATACGTTCCGTACTGGCTATTTTTTTGCAGGGAACGAAAGAATTGTATAAACGCTATGGCAAGAAGCTCGATGAACCTTTGAGAAGAGAACAGGAGTTGTACAGGCAGTTTATACAGTTGTTGATGGTTCATTATACCAAAGAGCATGAAGTGGCGTTTTATGCGGAGAAGTGTGGGGTTACTGCGGCACATTTCTCAAGTGCCATCCGTCGGGCAAGCGGATACAGTCCGTTGGCAATCATTACAGAAATTATTATTATGAATGCGAAGGCCCAATTGAAAACCACCCGGTTGCCGGTGAAAGAAATAGCTTTCTCGTTAGGCTTTAACAATCATTCTTTTTTCAATAAATACTTTCGTAAAAAGGTGAAGATGACTCCGCTGGAATATCGCGAGAAATAAATCTGCGTCTGCTTAAAATTGGACTATACATAAAAATGGGATGTTTTATACATTCTCCCTGCTGTCAATCAGAGCCGGTATGCAAGAGGTTGATAAAAAATCGCTTAAATATGTATCAGGGAAATGCGAAAAGACAGCGCTTTGCTGATGGAAGATCCTTTTGGTACTTATTTGCTTTCAGAGTCGGAGTAAATGAATGATTCTTTTCCTATTATATAGCTATTTGCTATATAAAGAATCAATGGATTCTGAAGTGAAATAACTTGGAAATGGCTCTTCTTTCAGCCCCAAAATCCTTTCTCACCGATGAACGCTGGCTTGGTCGGTGAGCAAGGATGCGTTTCTCACCGACCAAGCCTGCGTTTCATTAAAAGCAAGGGTGCATTTATACCATAAAGACCGTCTGTTTTTCCTTGTATTTATGCATAATAAGGGGCTGTATGTGTATAATCTTGCATTAATTCATGCATTTTATTCTCTGCTTGATTTGATTCATAGCCACTGTCAAACGGTAGAATCTTAAAAATAGAACAAAACTGTTTACCGTTGAAATCCGTTCTTTGGTCGATTCTATTTGGAGGAAAAAAGCAGCAGTCTTACTTTGGTTTCGATAACATGGAGTAATCCCGGAAAATAACTGCTTAAAAAAGCCTCAGAAGCTATTTGTAGCTAATGAGGCTTTTTATTTATAAAGGATGGGTACTCGTTTATTTGATTCCCAGTTTTTTAGCAATCTCTTTAGGCAGTGCGTCTTTGTGTACAAGAATATTCATAGTCTTGTAAGCAACGAATGCTTTGGAAGTATACCAGATACCATTGTATTTGCCTGATTTACCCCAAGAATTCTTCACCATGAAGTATTCTTTTCCGTTTTGGTCTTTAGCGATACCGTAGATTACCATTCCGTGGTCGTCCGTAGTTTCCCAATTGTCGAAAGCAACTTGGCGCATTTCTTGAGTGACGTCGATTTCCGGGTATGGTTTGGTTGTCATCATTTGACGTTTGTTAGCAGCAGTCAGGCCGGTCCAGCGAGCCATATCCGAACCGGAAAGTTCAGATTCTTTGTTTACATCTGGCATAACGGCGATACCGTCACGTGTGAATCCCTGTTCGCTGACGTCGCTACCCCATGCAAAAGTATAACCTTTCTTTACAGCATTGTCCATTACAGCCATCAGCTCTTCGATAGGCAGGTTGTAGGATAAACCATTGCGCCAATTATCCTGAATCTCGATTGCGAATTGAGAATAGAATGGATGATGTGTATAAGAAGTCAGTGATACATAGTCGTCACAGTTCAATCCCAGTGATTCAGAAAAAGTCTTCGGAGTATATTCTTTGCCTTTGTATGTGAATTTCTCCGGACATGCTCCCAGATAAGTATCATAAATAGCGCTTAGTCCGTTTTTCCATACCGGAGTCAATTTGCTCAACTTACCTTTCGCAATAGCATTGATGTAACCGGAAGCAACAGCATCCAGCTCGTTATGTACCGGCAACGTGTCACCGTACATGATACCCGGCATCACTTCTTGAGGAACAATACCATAATTCTTGATGCAGTACATTACATCATAAAAACTTCCGCCCGGGGAGAAAGAACTGTCACCATGATAGCGTACATAGTTTACTCCGCGATCCTGCATCGTTTTGTGTACGACAAACATTTCAGACAGGTCATACTCGCCTTTACCTAAGCGAAGCAATTCTGATTCAATGAATCCGAGAGTTGAGAAACTCCAGCAAGTGCTCGAACGATTTTGATTCTTGATAGAAGTAATCGGGTTTTCTTTCACTGTCGTGAAAACAAAACCTTCTTCAGGTTTTGCATCTTGTGCCATGATGTTTAGGCTGAACAAGCCTAAAGCAGCAATAAGGATTGTCTTTTTCATTCCTATGAAATTAATATTAAATTGTTTTGGCTACAAATATAGGAAAGTTTCACCACAGATTACACAGATTTACACAGATTATTTCACCACAGAGGACGCAGAGGACACAGAGGAAGATAAAGGAAAATTGAGATCAGGACAGACTGCAGGAAGCAGTTACCGCTCTAACTACTGGATTTACGACCCTTTGACAGACCTGTGGGATGGGGAGGATTTGACCGATTTCGAAGGAAGCACACGCTCGAAAGCTGTATGTTTTTCTACTGGAAAACGGGGAATTATAGCTACAGGAGGATCTTCCACTTATTATTACGATGATACCTGGGAGTTGAAACCATACGAATATGAAGAGAAATAAAAAAGTAATAGGTGTTAGTTGCTTTGTCTTACTGCTTTTAGTGGGAATCATGTATGTGTATGTGCATCCGGTAAATAGATACCGTTTGGAAGTGACCCGGGTTGGAGGTAGTGGGTACGGCTATAAAATTTATGAGAGAGAGCGTTTGATAATTGTTCAACCTTTTTTATTGGCACAATCATGCCACCTTACTGGCACGACTGTGTCAATATGGTGGCACTGGAGTGCCAATACGATGGCACAAGGTAAAGCATTAAGTGCAGATTATTTTTTCTCTTCTTCTTTGGGTGCTACTACATAATCTTCTTTGATAAACTCATCATACACACGCTTGGGATGATCGAATGGAGCGGTTCCATTCTTCTGTTCATTGAAGTTTTCCCTGCGGAATTGTTTCAGTTTCAGGTTATCTTCTGCATACTCTCTCAATTTCTTATGCTCATTTCCGTAGAGCGAACTTTCAGTCACGTCAGAATTGAGCAGGTTTTCTTTAGGAGTAATAGTAGGTAGGAGCACTTGTTCCAACAGACCACGATAGGCACCGTTATATTCGCACCATACAATATCGTTGGTTACAAATATACGATAGGAGTACTTTGACCATGCGGTTTTGATTTCAATAGATGTAGCATAAATTTCAATGGTAGCTTCTGAACCATACGCTTGGTCACGGATCACAACGGTCGTCCGACCGCTCAGTTCTTCCTTCACGGAAGTTTGCCACTTATCAGAGTGTAAGATTTCTTCGATAATTTCCGGCAAATTTTCTTTAATCTCAAACTGTATTCTCATGGTGCTTGCCTGCGGGCAGGACTTTTTTGATTTTTTCCTCCTTAAACAATTAAGCTAGCCTAAAGTTACATAGATTGAAGCAAAAAAACAAGATTTTGTTTGAGAATTTGTTATTTTCGCCAAACTATCTGCCTTTTTCGTTTGTTTTTACCATAAATATGCACAAATCGTAAAAATAAAGTTTATGCGGAACAGGGCCCGGAAGAATTATGTCATTTATGTACTGATGTTACTCCTGTTTGGAGGGTTGATTTATGTTGCTATTGAAGAGGGTGACCGGTTTTCGCACTATGCGGTAAATGCGCAGAACATAGTACAGGGGAATCCATTCACTATGTTTCTCCAGTTTATACAGGATAATCTTCATCATCCGCTCACTACCTTGTTGATTCAGATTATAGCCGTACTGCTGATGGTGCGTCTTTTTGGCTATTTGTTCAGTCTGATCGGGCAACCGGGAGTGATTGGAGAGATTGTTGCCGGTATTGTGTTAGGACCTTCCGTACTCGGCTTTTTCTTTCCGGATGCTTTTCATTTCCTTTTTCCGGCACACTCGCTTACCAATCTTGAACTGTTGAGTCAGGTGGGACTGATCCTTTTTATGTTTGTCATCGGTATGGAGCTGGATTTCAGTGTACTGAAAAATAAAATAAATGAAACGCTGGTGATTAGCCATGCCGGAATCTTAGTACCCTTCTTTCTGGGCATCTTGTCTTCTTACTGGGTGTACGAAGAATATGCAGCTGCCCAAACACCGTTTCTTCCATTTGCTTTGTTTATAGGTATTTCTATGAGTATCACCGCTTTTCCGGTATTGGCGCGCATCATTCAGGAGCGGAATATGACGAAGACTCCTTTAGGGACGCTGACCATTGCTTCCGCTGCCAATGATGATGTGACAGCCTGGTGTCTGTTGGCAGTGGTGATTGCTATCTCCAAAGCAGGAAGTTTTGCCAGCGCACTTTATTCAGTGGGGCTGGCAGTTGTCTATATTGCGGTCATGTTTTTGGTTGTTCGACCGTTTCTGAAGAAAGTGGGAGAAGTATATGCCAACCGGGAAGCAATCAATAAAACATTCGTGGCATTTATTCTGCTCATTCTTATTATTTCTTCTTGTCTGACCGAAATTATCGGTATTCATGCACTATTCGGAGCCTTTATGGCAGGGGTAGTGATGCCGTCTAATCTGGGTTTCCGGAAGGTGATGATGGAAAAGGTGGAGGATATTTCATTAGTATTCTTTTTACCTCTGTTCTTTGCCTTCACCGGATTGCGCACGGAAATCGGTTTGATAAACAGTCCGGAGTTGTGGATGGTATGTTTACTGTTGGTGACGGTTGCTGTTGTCGGCAAACTGGGTGGATGTGCCATTGCCGCCCGTTTGGTGGGTGAGTCGTGGAAGGATAGTCTGACGATAGGGACATTGATGAATACACGGGGATTGATGGAGCTTGTCGCTTTGAATATCGGTTATGAAATGGGAGTTCTTCCTCCCTCTATATTCGTAATTTTGGTCATTATGGCGCTAGTTACGACCTTTATGACTACTCCTTTGCTTCATTTGGTGGAACATATTTTCGTACGTCGGGAAGAAAAATTATCTTTGAAGCACAAATTGATATTTTGTTTCGGGCGTCCGGAATCCGGGCGTGTGTTGCTTTCCATTTATGATTTGTTATTTGGGAAGCAGTTGAAGAAAAATCATTTGATTGCAGCACACTATACGGTGGGCACGGATCTGAATCCGTTGAATGCCGAACATTATGCCAGCGAGAGTTTTGCTTTGCTCAATCAACAGGCGGCGAATTTGAATATCCAGGTAGATAACCATTATCGGGTGACAGACAAACTTGTACAGGAAATCATCCACTTTGTCCGTAAAGAACATCCTGATATGCTGCTTTTGGGAGCCGGGAGTCATTATCGTTCGGATATGCCGGGAACTCCGGGAGCAATTTTATGGTTAACGCTCTTCCGGGATAAGATTGATGAGATTATGGAGCAGGTGAAGTGTCCGGTGGCCGTATTTGTCAATCGTCAGTATCGGGAAGGCACGACGGTCAGTTTCGTACTCGGCGGAATGATTGATCTGTTTCTTTTTTCCTATTTGGATAAGATGTTGCAGAACGGACATTCGGTGCGTCTTTTCCTTTTTGATACGGACGATGAAGAGTTCCGTGGACGCATTGACGATTTGCAGGTGCGTTATCCGGAACAAACGATGATAGTGTGGTTTGCGGGAGTAGAAGATTTAGTGACTGAAGAGAAAGACGGGTTATTGATAATGAGCCATCTTTCTTATACGAAATTATCCGAGGATGAGGCTGTGATGCGTGAATTGTCATCTTTGCTGGTAATCCGCCGGAATAAGAATACGGGAGATAAAAATGAAGGACTTGAAAATTGATGAATCTACGGGATTAGTGTTGGAAGGCGGGGGAATGCGCGGAGTATTCACCTGCGGTGTGCTTGATTATTTTATGGATCACGATATCCGGTTTCCCTATGCGATAGGAGTGTCTGCGGGGGCGTGCAACGGGTTGTCGTATGCATCACGGCAACGGGGACGTGCCAAGTACAGCAACATTGACTTGTTGGAGAAGTATGATTATATCGGTCTGAAACATTTGCTCAAAAAACGTAATATACTGGACTTTGATCTATTATTCAATGAGTTCCCCGAACATATTCTTCCTTACGATTATGAAACATACTTTGCTTCACCGGAACGTTTTGTGATGGTGACTACGAATTGCATCACGGGAGAAGCCAACTATTTCGAAGAGAAAAAGGATAGTCGCAGGGTGATTGATATTGTCCGCGCATCCAGCAGTCTCCCTTTTGTATGTCCTATTACTTATGTAGACGGGGTTCCCATGCTCGATGGAGGAATTGTAGATTCCATACCTTTGAAAAGAGCCATTACGGATGGCTGCACGAGAAATGTTGTGGTACTCACCCGTAACCGGGGGTATCGGAAAGATTCGAAAGACATTCGTATCCCTTCGTTTGTATATCGGAAATATCCGAAGTTGCGCGAAGCGTTAAGTCGGCGGTGTGCTGTTTATAATGAGCAGTTGGAAATGGTAGAGCGCATGGAGGATGAAGGACAGATTATCGTTATTCGCCCGTTAAAACCTGTAGCCGTAGACCGCATCGAGAAAGATGTGCAAAAGCTGACAGAGTTTTATCAGGAAGGGTACGAATGTGCGAGAGCCTTACTTGAAGAATAAAGTCTTCATAGTTGAATAATAGACAGGCTCTCCATGCTTTTTTGTTTTTCTTGAATGTCAGATAGGATAATTGGGCGTGTTCCCTTTTCATTTTGAATGGGTATATTGTTCGGCAGCCTTTTTTAGTTTCCTACCCATCAATTCTACCAGAGTCTTCGGATAAAGAACGTGTATTCCCTCGGCATATCCGAAGAATACTCGTTCTAACTCATGGTTGATGACGACTTCAATTTCCAGTATGACACTTCCGTCAGCTAACCTTTCCACCAGGGCGAACGCTCAATAACTTGTACATCCTATTATTCTCTATATTTTTTCAATCCCAATGACTTTATCTCTTATTTTCTCGTCCCATCCACACGCTTTCCTCTTTCCTGCCATTCCCAGTTTGATATCGCTCTGTTTTAATAACATAAGTGCCAACTTTGATATGGCGGAGAAGTTGATTGCAGCATTTCCTGTTTTTCTGTCATCATCTTCTCTGAATCCTATATCAAGTACCCAATGCAGGTTGTTTTCAACCTCC
>NZ_GG774799.1:237543-273434 GCF_000163675.1 Bacteroides sp. D22
ATAACAGAGACTAGGGCGATGAACACTATTTCGTTAGACTGATATATTTTATTCTTATCATCTCTTACATCAGGAATTATAGCTGAAAAGGCTTGAATGGTCATATTGCGGTAGGGATTAATATAGTAGATATGCAAATGTAATGAATTATATTCACACAGAGAATAGGAACAGAAGATATTGAAAAATACAGGAAAAAAACTATCTATTTAGGGAATAATAAAAGCTAAATTAACATGTACAAGTTATTGAGCGTTCGCCCTGCCTTTCCACCACTTGCTGGCTGCGGTGTATAGGCTTGGTTATGATGTAAGGTGCTTCGGCAGCCGCTACCTTGAAACCGACTTTCTCCGCTACACTTCCGGAGTTTTTAGTGACTCCTACCAGATCATCGAAGAACGTGTTCGGATCGAAGAACGTATTTTTTATGTAATGTTGTTGTGGCAGAACTTCCAATGATTGTATTCTGTCCAAAGCTAAATTTTGCAAGATCCGTCCGTTTCCTCTGACACCATAAACGAACCACCGGTTACGATACTCTTTTAATAGATAAGGATAAAAAATAAAGTTGTTGGCCGAACGTGCCTTGAATGAACGATATTTGAGCTGTATCGGATGCTCGTTTACAATCGCGTGATAGATCGTATCCAGATAATCCAGTCCTTTCAATGATTCATTTTTTTCAAAGTCAATGACAGGAGTGGTTTTCATCCGGGCAGAAGCGACATGGTCTTCCAGACGGTTGATAATATCGCTCATTTCCGTAAAATAGGAGAAACCTTTAAACTGCCGCAACACCTCCACGGCTTCCGACATCGTTTTCAGGTCTTGTTCGTTCAGCGGAGTTTGTGTAATGCTGTATTCCGGATCTTCGTATTTATAGTATTTATTTTCGTACACCACAATCGGAGCGTTATAACCCAGCTTCTCGCTACGCATCATCTGTATATCCATTTGTACCGTACGTTTGCTTATGCCTTTATCAATGCCTTCGTATTCGTAAAGAGCATCCGAGCAAGCATCTACCAAATCTTCCAACGTCCAGCGTCGATAAGGATTACGCAGACAGTTATCAATTGTTTTATAACGGATTAAGGCATTTCTATTTGCTGGCATAAGTAGAAGAATAAAGATTTGCTTCAAAAGTAGAAAAATAAATTCAGGAAAACAAAGAGGTTGCAGGTCTTTATTTTTGGATGATAAAAAGAAAATTCTTAGGATTTGTATCAAATTTGATACCCTTTGAAACAAAGTTTATAGACGAAGGCGAAGATACCCCCTATCTTTGCCTTCGTCTATTTTAGATTAAAAGCTTGTATAAACTAGGAATACTTTGTTGCCATGAAAACAAACCCTTGGATGAAACTATGTAAAGGTGCAATACTTGCGTTAGCAGTCTCTTACGGACTGACTTATTGCCACACAACAAAAAGCAAGTTGACCTTGGAACAGAAAAGCGATAGCCTGACTGTCATCCATATCACCAATCCGACTAATTATATATTGCTTCCTATAGAAGAGGAAGCTGCGGAAAGTCAGGTTCTGCTTGATACCGGAGAGGCTGCGGATACCGATATGGATATTCGTCTGGCACAGACTCAAGTGGATTATTTTGTTCCCTTTGCTTTGCCTGCCGGAGCGAAGGCTGCCACCGTCCGTGTTCGTAATAAATCAAAGGATGCACTTTGCTGGAAAGAAATCAAGCTATCTGATACTTTTGATACAGCCAATACGGAAAAGTTCCGCCCTGTTTACCATCATACTCCTCTCTATGGCTGGATGAATGATGCCAACGGATTGGTGTATAAAGATGGAGAATATCATTTGTATTTTCAATATAACCCTTACGGTTCTAAATGGGGAAATATGCATTGGGGACATTCTGTCAGTAAGGACCTTGTACATTGGGAACATTTGGCCCCAGCTATTGCCCGTGATACATTGGGACATATCTTTTCCGGCAGCTCTATTGTCGATCAGGAGAATGTAGCGGGGTATGGAGTAGGGAGCATCCTGGTTTTTTATACTTCTGCCAGTGACAAAAACGGGCAGATCCAATGTCTTGCTTTTAGCAAGGATAATGGACGGACATTTACTAAATACGAGAAGAACCCCATCTTGTGCCCTGCGGATGGTTTGAGAGATTTCCGTGACCCGAAAGTGTTCCGGTATGAACCGGAAGATAAATGGGTGATGATTGTCTCCGCCGATAAAGAAATGCGTTTCTATGACTCTAAGAATCTGAAGGACTGGAACTATATGAGCAGCTTCGGAGAAGGATACGGAGTGCAACCTTGTCAATTTGAATGTCCGGACATGGTGGAACTTCCGGTAGATGGAGATCTGAACCGTAAGAAATGGGCATTGATAGTGAACGTCAATCCAGGATGTTATTTTGGAGGAAGTGCCACTCAATACTTTACAGGAGACTTTGATGGAAAGAAATTCAGTTGTGATAGTCAGTCGAATGTCACGAAATGGTTGGATTGGGGCAAAGATCACTATGCTACCGTTTGTTTCTCAAACACTGGAGAACGGACGATTGCTGTTCCTTGGATGAGTAACTGGCAATATTGTAATATTGTCCCGACAAAGCAATTTCGTAGTGCTAACGCTTTGCCGCGTGAGTTAAGCCTTTATACACAAGACGGTGAAATTTATCTTTCAGCAGCTCCGGTACTGGAGATAAAGACTCTGCGAAAAGAAAAGAAAGAGATTCCGGCATTTACGGTTGCCAATGATTATCATATTGATTCTTTATTGGCTGATAATGATGGTGCTTATGAACTGGCATTGGAAATTACCGCCGGAGAAGCGGAGATAATGGGATTCAGCCTCTTTAATGATAAAGGGGAAAAGGTGGATATCTACTTCAATCTTCCGGAAAAGAGATTGGTTATGGACCGGACGAAAAGTGGTATCGTGGATTTCGGAAAGAAGAGTGTACCTCATGAAATAGAGGTTCACGACCGCAGAAAGACGACTTCCATCAATTATATAGATGATTTCGCATTAGCTACCTGGGCACCGATAAAGAAAGAGAATAAATATACGTTGGATGTCTTTGTTGATAAATGTTCTGTAGAAATATTCCTGAATGGAGGAAAGGTAGCAATGACTAATCTTATCTTTCCATCGGAACCATACAACCGTATGTGTTTTTATAGCAAAGGAGGTTCATTTCAAGTAGATTCATTCAATGCGTATCGGTTGGGTTTATAATAGAAATAGAAGTTACACAATAGATGTTTGCATAGATTCAGTAAAAGCAACAAGTATTGATTGCTTTTTAAGGATTCATAGGTTAGATTTATAAGTTAGGTTTTGTAGATTAGAATTAGGTATTTAGTAGCTGTCAGATGTGAAATCCGGCAGCTACTTTTTATTCATCAATTATTCATCAATTTCAATTGTATATCCTCCTTGGAATATCTCTTCCGGTTGTAAGTGCTGCATCCAGTCCTTATCTTTATATTCACCAGTATAATGTGCGCGGTCGCAACGTCCGTACCAAGGTTCGATGCAGACGAAAGGAGCATTCTTTGCAGGTGGAGACCAAAGACCGACTACCGGAGCGTTAAAATGTAAACTAAGATAAGCCTGTTTCTCTTTATTATATAAGGTAACTTTACGGACCTGTTCATTTTCCAGTATCAAAGCATCTTTATCAAAAGTATGCGTGTCCAGTGGTAATAATCCGTCTGTCAACTCTAAAGAATATTCTGTGGAAGGATCAGCGCATCCCTTTTCTGAAATGAGAATATATTTCAAACCGTTTTCCTTGTCAAATCCGAAGAACCCTCTTTCAGAATTGCTTGCATCGAACTCCGGCCAATAGAAAGCTGGATGTGCCCCAATCTGAAAATACATATCCTTTTCACCGCTATTCTTTACTTCCCACATAACCTCAATTTTCTTTCCCTGGATGCGATAGCCTATTTCCAGACAGAATGAAAAAGGGTATTTATGCAAAGTTTCTTCATTGCTGACAAGGCGGTAACGTACTTCATCCTCTTTTTCAGAAATAAGAGTAAATTCCATGTCACGGGCAAAACCATGTTGAGTAAGCGTATAAGGAATCCCTTCATTCCGATACTCATTTTCCCATACGCTCCCTACAATCGGGAATAGGACAGGAGAGTGTCGCTTCCAAAAAGCAGGATCGGCTTGCCACAGATATTCTTTTCCATTGGCGACGATGCTGCAGAGTTCAGCTCCGTGAGGAGATACTTGAATCGTGAGTTGTTTGTTGGAGATTGTTTTCATATCGTTGATTTTTTCAGTTGACTACAACCAGTAGTTAACTCCATTTTTTAAGTTCTTATCATCTGCAAAGGTAATATTTTCCATACTTACTGGAGAATAGATATTCTATAAATCTTCTATCTCGAATAATAATGTATAAAACCCTATAAAATAGCGTTCTATGCAACAAATGTTATAGCCTTTGAAACATTTTTTTCAGTCGTTTGATATAAATCAACCGTAATTTGCATTATCGATATAGATAAAATTCGTACTTTTAATTTAATAACATCAAACTAATGCATCGTATTATGAAGAACAAAAAACTTCTTTGCAGCGTTTGTTTCCTGTTTACTTTCATGTCAGTCCTTTGGGGGCAAAGCATTACGGTGAAAGGAAACGTTACTTCTAAAACGGACGGACAGCCGGTCATCGGCGCCTCTGTTGTTGAAGCTACAGCTACTGCTAATGGAACAATTACTGATTTAGATGGTAATTTCACCCTTTCGGTTCCGGCTAACTCTACTTTAAAGATTACGTATATTGGTTATAAACCGGTGACCGTAAAATCGGCTGCTATCGTTAATGTATTATTGGAAGAAGACACTCAAATGGTAGATGAAGTGGTTGTAACAGGTTATACCACTCAACGTAAAGCCGACCTGACCGGTGCTGTTTCCGTAGTGAAAGTAGACGAAATCCAGAAGCAAGGGGAGAACAACCCGGTGAAAGCACTTCAAGGCCGCGTGCCCGGTATGAACATTACAGCGGATGGAAATCCGAGCGGATCGGCTACCGTACGTATTCGCGGTATCGGTACGCTGAACAACAACGATCCTCTTTATATTATCGATGGAGTTCCTACCAAAGCCGGTATGCACGAATTGAACGGAAACGACATTGAATCCATTCAAGTACTGAAAGATGCTGCTTCAGCATCCATCTACGGTTCGCGTGCTGCAAATGGCGTTATCGTCATTACTACCAAACAAGGAAAGAAAGGCCAGATTAAAATCAACTTTGATGCTTCGGTTTCAGCTTCCATGTATCAAAGTAAGATGGACGTGTTGAATACGGAACAGTACGGACGTGCCATGTGGCAAGCCTATGTAAACGATGGTGAGAACCCGAACGGCAATGCCTTGGGATATAACTACAATTGGGGTTACGATGCCAACGGAAATCCGGTACTATATGGTATGAGCCTTTCCAAATACCTGGACTCAAAGAATACAATGCCTGTGGCAGATACCGACTGGTTTGATGAGATTACCCGTACTGGTGTTATCCAGCAATACAATCTCTCTGTCAGCAACGGTTCGGAGAAAGGTTCTTCCTTCTTTTCTCTGGGATATTACAAAAACCTGGGTGTAATTAAAGATACGGACTTCGACCGTTTCTCCGCCCGCATGAACAGCGATTATAAATTAATTGATGATATATTGACTATCGGTCAGCATTTCACCTTAAACCGGACTTCGGAAGTACAAGCTCCCGGCGGAATTATTGAAACTGCTTTGGACATTCCTTCCGCTATCCCCGTTTATGCTTCGGATGGTTCATGGGGAGGACCGGTAGGCGGATGGCCGGACCGTCGTAATCCTCGCGCCGTACTCGAATACAACAAAGACAACCGATACACTTACTGGCGTATGTTCGGTGATGCTTATGTGAATCTAAGCCTCTTCAAAGGATTCAATGTTCGTTCTACTTTTGGTCTGGACTACGCAAACAAGCAAGCCCGTTACTTCACCTATCCTTATCAGGAAGGAACACAGACCAATAACGGCAAGAGTGCAGTGGAAGCCAAACAGGAACACTGGACCAAATGGATGTGGAATGCCATTGCCACTTACCAGTTGGAAATAGGCAAGCATCGTGGAGACGTTATGGCAGGTATGGAGCTGAACCGGGAAGACGACAGTCATTTCTCCGGCTACAAAGAAGATTTCTCTATCCTTACTTCCGACTATATGTGGCCCGATGCAGGTAGCGGCACAGCACAGGCTTACGGTGCCGGCGAAGGTTACTCGCTTGTCTCTTTCTTCGGTAAAATGAACTATTCTTATGCTGACAAATATCTGCTTTCATTGACGCTCCGTCGTGACGGTTCTTCCCGCTTCGGTAAAAACCATCGTTATGCCACTTTCCCTTCCGTTTCTTTGGGATGGCGCATCACACAGGAGAGCTTTATGAAGGAACTGACTTGGTTGGACGATCTGAAACTGCGTGCTTCATGGGGACAGACCGGTAATCAGGAAATCTCCAACCTTGCCCGTTACACTATCTACGCTCCTAATTATGGAACAACAGATTCATTTGGCGGTCAAAGCTACGGTACGGCATACGATATTACAGGTTCTAACGGAGGTGGTACTCTGCCTTCCGGATTCAAACGTAACCAGATTGGTAATGACAATATCAAATGGGAGACAACCACACAGACGAACGTCGGTATCGACTTCAGCCTATTCAAACAATCCCTGTATGGTTCATTGGAATACTATTACAAGAAAACCACCGATATCCTGACTGAAATGGCAGGAGTGGGAGTATTGGGAGAAGGTGGCAACCGTTGGATTAATTCGGGCGCAATGAAAAACCAGGGTTTTGAATTCAATTTGGGCTACCGCAACAAGACTGCCTTCGGACTGACTTACGACCTGAACGGAAACATCTCCACTTACCGGAATGAAATTCTTGAACTGCCGGAGACAGTGGCTGCCAATGGAAAGTTTGGTGGCAATGGAGTAAAAAGTGTAGTCGGTCATACATACAACTCACAAGTGGGCTACATTGCCGATGGTATCTTCAAATCACAAGAAGAAGTGGATAATCACGCTACGCAGGAAGGTGCAGCCGTTGGCCGTATCCGCTACCGCGACATCGACCATAACGGTGTGATTGATGAAAAAGACCAGGAATGGATTTACGATCCGACTCCTGCTTTCAGCTACGGATTGAATATCTACCTGGAATATAAGAACTTCGACCTGACTATGTTCTGGCAAGGCGTTCAGGGAGTAGATATCATCAGTGACGTGAAGAAGAAAAGTGACTTCTGGAGTGCATCCAACGTCGGCTTCCTGAACAAAGGAACCCGCCTGCTCAATGCCTGGTCGCCTACTAATCCGAACTCTACTATTCCGGCATTGACCCGCAGCGATACAAACAATGAACAGCGTGTCTCCACTTACTTTGTTGAAAACGGTTCCTTCCTGAAACTGCGTAATATCCAATTAGGCTATACAGTTCCGGCAGTAATCTCCAAGAAGTTGAGAATGGAACGTTTACGTTTCTATTGCAGCGCGCAAAATCTGCTGACGATCAAGAGTAAAGACTTTACGGGAGAAGACCCGGAAAACCCGAACTTCTCTTATCCGATCCCTGTGAATATCACCTTCGGACTTAACATCGGATTTTAATTCACTTCATTTATAAAACGAACTATCATGAAAAAGATACTATACATAGCAACCATCGGATTTACCTTGCTGACAAGCAGTTGCAACGATTTTCTGGATCGTCAGGTTCCGCAGGGTATTGTGACCGGCGATCAGATCGCTTCTCCCGAATACGTGGACAACCTCGTGATTTCAGCCTACGCCATTTGGGCAACAGGTGACGACATCAACTCTTCCTTCTCGCTTTGGAATTATGACGTACGTTCCGACGATTGTTATAAAGGCGGTTCCGGTACGGAAGACGGCGGTGTGTTCAACGCACTGGAAATTTCTAAAGGTATCAACACCACCGACTGGAATATCAACGATATATGGAAAAGACTGTATCAATGCATCACCCGTGCCAACACAGCCTTGCAGTCACTCGACCTGATGGATGAAAAGACTTATCCGCTGAAGGACCAGCGCATTGCTGAAATGAGATTCCTGCGCGGACACGCCCACTTCATGTTGAAGGAACTGTTTAAGAAGATCGTTATAGTAGACGATGAAAACATGGACCCGGATGCTTACAACGAGCTTTCGAATACCACCTATACCAATAACGAACAATGGCAAAAGATAGCAGACGACTTCCAGTTTGCCTACGACAATCTGCCGGAAGTGCAGATAGAAAAAGGACGTCCCACACAAGCTGCCGCTGCCGCTTACCTGGCAAAGACTTACTTGTATAAGGCTTACCGTCAGGATGGAGTGAATAACAACCTTACCGGTATCGACGAAGAGGACCTGAAGCAGGTAGTGAAATATACCGATCCTCTCATCATGGCCAAAGCCGGTTACGGATTGGAAAATGATTATAGCATGAACTTCCTGCCTCAATATGAAAATGGCGCGGAGTCTGTATGGGCGATTCAATATTCTATCAACGACGGAACATACAACGGTAACCTGAACTGGGGAATGGGACTGACAACTCCGCAGATACTAGGTTGCTGTGACTTCCACAAACCGAGCCAAAATCTGGTGAACGCTTTCAAAACCGACTCGCAAGGAAAACCGTTGTTCAATACCTACGATAATGAGAACTACGAGGTTACGACGGACAATGTAGACCCCCGTTTATTCCACACGGTAGGTATGCCGGGCTTCCCTTATAAATACAACGAAGGCTACCTGATTCAGAAGAATGATGACTGGAGCCGTAGTAAGGGACTTTACGGATATTATGTTTCGCTCAAAGAGAATGTAGACCCGGACTGTGACTGCCTGAAGAAAGGTTCTTATTGGGCAAGTTCCCTGAATCATATCGTTATTCGTTATGCAGACGTATTGCTGATGCGTGCCGAAGCCCTGATACAGTTGAACGACGGACGTATTGCCGACGCCATTTCACTCATCAACGATGTACGCAGCCGTGCAGCCGGAAGTACAATGCTGATCTTCAATTACAAAGAAGAGTACGGAGTAAACTTTAAAGTAACTCCTTATGAACTGAAAGCATATACACAGGACGAAGCCATGAAAATGCTGAAATGGGAACGCCGTATAGAGTTCGGTATGGAAAGCTCACGTTTCTTTGACCTCGTAAGATGGGGAGAAGCCAAAGACGTTATCAATGCTTATTATGTGACCGAAGCAGCCCGTTGTTCTATTTACAAGAATGCAGGTTTCACGGAAAATAAGAACGAATACCTTCCAATCCCATTCGAACAGATCAGTGCCAGTAACGGAAATTATACACAGAATTTCGGTTGGTAATCATCAATTTTAAAACAAAGAATAAAATGAAATCAATCATAAAACAACTCTATACCATCCTGTTGGTGACTGTAGCATGTCTGACAGTTGCGGGATGTAGCGATGACTTCAAATCCAATCTTCGTCTGGACGGAGATGTATGGGTGAACTCTATCAAACTGGATGAATACGCAGGGACGATCGATTATCAGAATAAGACAATCGTAGTGGGAGTACCTTACGACTATGACGTTACCCGGATGGCCGTCAGTGAAATCAATCTTTCCGAAGGTGCTACGGCGAGCATCGCTGTCGGTGAAACAATCGACTTTTCTCTTCCCGTATCTTTGACCGTGAAGAATGGCGACGTACAGATGAACTATACGATTACCGTGAAGAGAGACGAAGCAAAGATACTGACCTTTAAGTTGAATGATACTTATGTCGGAAAAGTAGACCAGCTATCAAAAACAATCTCTGTAGTTGTTCCGCTGACAGTGGATATTACCCAGTTGAAAGGTACATTCACTGGATCGGATGGAGTCACTGTGACTCCGGCATCCGGCAGCATTCAGGACTTTACCAACCCTGTCACTTATACAGCAACTTACCGTTCGGCAGTGACTTCTTATGTAGTAACAGTTACTCAAGGAAATGTAATTCCGACTGCCTTTATTGGCACAGCTTCTTCTGTGAGTCAACTGACAAGTCCTGAAGAAAAAGCCGCTGCCCAGTGGATGATGGATAATATATCCATGTCCGAATACGTCTCATTCAAAGATGTAGTAGACGGAAAAGTAGATTTAGGTAAATATACTGCAATCTGGTGGCATTTCCATGCAGACAATGGCGATAATCCTCCTTTGCCGGATGATGCGAAAGCTGCCGTAGAGAAATTTAAAGTCTACTATCAAAACGGTGGCAACCTGTTGCTGACCCGCTATGCAACTTTCTATATTAAGGACCTTAGCATTGCAAAAGACGAGCGTGTACCCAACAACAGTTGGGGAGGAAACGAAGACTCACCCGAAATTACGTCTTCTCCGTGGAGCTTTCCGATTACCGGTAGCGAATCGCATCCGTTGTTCCAGGATTTAAGATGGAAAGATGGCGACAAATCGACAGTATATACTTGTGATGCCGGCTATGCGATAACCAATAGTACAGCGCAATGGCATATCGGAACAGACTGGGGAGGTTATGCCGACTTGAACGAATGGCGTAACCTGACTGGAGGAATTGACCTGGCACGTGGAGGTGACGGTGCAGTAGTCATTGCCGAATTCGAGCCGCGCGCCAACAGCGGACGCACGATCTGTATCGGCTCCGGTTGTTACGACTGGTACGGTAAAGGCGTAGACGCTTCTGCCGACTACTACCACTACAACGTAGAGCAAATGACTTTGAATGCAATCAACTACTTATGTAAATAAAAGAATAAGCAATAATTATGAAAAATATGATCTTACATATAGCAATCACCACGCTGTTGGCCTCAATGAGCGCTTGCAGTGATGAGATGGATCCCGTATTGACTCAAAGGGACTGGGACGGTACAGCCACTTACTTCCAATCGGCCGACGAGCATGGCTTCTCGATGTACTATAAACCGCAGGTAGGCTTTGTCGGTGACCCGATGCCATTCTATGATCCGGTTGCCAAAGACTTTAAAGTGATATACCTGCAAGACTACCGTCCGAACCCCGAAGCTACTTACCACCCCATTTTCGGGGTGGCCACCAAAGATGGTGCTACTTATGAATCTCTCGGCGAACTGATTCCGTGTGGAGGTCGTGACGAACAGGATGCTGCCATCGGTACAGGAGGTACCATCTATAATCCGGTTGATAAACTCTACTACACCTTCTACACCGGCAATAAATTCAAACCTTCTTCCGACCAGAATGCACAGGTAGTCATGGTAGCTACCTCTCCCGACTTTAAAACATGGACCAAGAATCGCACTTTCTATCTGAAAGGAGATACGTACGGCTATGACAAGAATGACTTTCGCGATCCGTTCCTGTTCCAGACCGAAGACGGCGTTTATCACATGCTGATTGCCACCCGTAAAAGCGGAAAAGGACACATTGCCGAATTCACCTCTACTAACCTGAAAGAGTGGGCGTCTGCCGGCACATTTATGACCATGATGTGGGACCGTTTCTATGAATGTCCGGACGTATTCAAGATGGGAGACTGGTGGTATCTGGTCTATTCGGAACAAGCTTCCTTCATGCGCAAGGTACAATACTTCAAAGGCAGAACACTTGAAGAACTGAAAGCAACCACCGCCAATGATGCCGGAATATGGCCGGACAATCGGGAAGGTATGCTGGACAGCCGTGCATTCTATGCAGGCAAGACTGCTTCCGATGGAACCAACCGTTACATCTGGGGCTGGTGTCCTACCCGTGCCGGCAATGATAATGGAAACGTAGGGGATGTAGAACCCGAATGGGCTGGCAACTTGGTGGCACAACGCCTCATTCAGCACGAAGACGGTACATTGACTCTCGGAGTTCCCGATGCAATCGACCGTAAATACACTTCTGCACAAGAAGTAAAAGTGATGGCTAAAGACGGAAACGTAACAGAAAGCGGTAAAACCTATACGTTGGCCGAAGGAGCTTCCGTCATCTTCAACCGGTTGAAAGTGCACAACAAGATTTCCTTTACCGTAAAAGCATCCTCGAATGCAGATCGTTTTGGAATCTCTTTCGTTCGTGGAACGGACTCCAAATCATGGTATAGCATCCACGTCAACGCTGACGAGGGTAAAGCCAATTTCGAGAAAGACGGTGACAATGCCAAATACTTGTTTGATAACAAATTCAATATCCCGTCGGATAATGAATACCGTGTGACGATTTACAGTGACCAGTCGGTTTGTGTGACCTACATCAATGACCAGTTATCTTTCACGAACCGCATCTATCAAATGCAGAAGAATCCGTGGTCACTCTGCTGTTATAAAGGCGAAATCACTGTATCAGATGTTCAAGTGAGCACCTATTAATAGAAAAGTAACATCTTTTACAGTGTTTGAAACAAAAGTGATAGGCGTTTCATCCCGGAGCGCCTATCTTTGCACTGTAACAACCTTAATACCATAAAGCATGAATTTAAGACTCTCTTCCAAACAAATTCAAACCTTCGCGGTTTTATTTTGTATGATTGTGATGAATATCTCTCTATCCGCCCGTGCGGACAACTCTCCTCTATTAATTAAAGATTTAGGAGAAGGACATTGCCTCGTACGTGTCAACACTAACCAGAAGTATCTGTTGTTGCCCGTAGAAGATGCATCGCCCGATGTGCGTATCAGCATGATTGTTAATAATAAAGAGGTAAAGAACTTCGATGTCCGTCTGGCCATCCATAAAGTCGATTACTTTGTTCCGGTAGATCTTTCCGACTATTCCGGCAAACTAATCTCTTTCAAATTTAAAATGAACTCCAACGACCCGGTGCGTGTCAACCTTTCGCCGGACAACACTGCTTGCTGCAAGGAAATGAAATTGTCCGACACGTTCGACACAAGCAATCGTGAAAAGTTCCGTCCCACCTATCACTTTTCTCCCCTCTACGGATGGATGAACGACCCGAACGGAATGGTATACAAAGACGGCGAATACCACCTTTTCTACCAATATAACCCTTACGGCTCCAAATGGGGAAATATGAACTGGGGACATGCCATCAGCAAAGACCTCGTAAACTGGGAACATCGCCCCGTAGCAATCGCCCCGGATGCATTTGGCACTATCTTCAGTGGCTCCGCCGTGATAGATCATCATAATACCGCCGGCTTTGGTGCAGGCGCCATCGTCGCCATCTATACACAAAACGGCGACCGTCAGGTGCAAAGTATTGCTTACAGCACCGACAACGGACGTACCTTTACCAAATACGAAAACAATCCAGTATTAGTATCTGCAGCACGTGACTTCCGCGACCCGAAAGTATTCTGGTACGAAGGTAGCAAACGCTGGATCATGGTATTAGCAGTAGGGCAGGAAATGCAATTCTTCTCTTCCCCCAACTTGAAAGACTGGACATTTGAAAGTAGCTTCGGCAAAGGACACGGCGCACACGGAAACGTTTGGGAATGTCCCGACTTGTTCGAACTCCCGGTAGAAGGAACAAATGAAAAGAAATGGGTACTGCTTTGCAGCCTCGGCGACGGTCCTTTCGGTGACTCGGCTACTCAATATTTTGTAGGCTCCTTCAACGGAAAAGAGTTTGTGAACGAATCACCCTCCAAAACCAAATGGATGGACTGGGGAAAAGACCATTATGCCACTGTGACTTGGAGTGATGCTCCCGACAACCGCCGCATCGCTATCGCATGGATGAGCAACTGGCAATACGCAAACGATGTTCCTACCTCCCAATACCGTAGCCCGAACTCCGTTCCCCGTGACTTGAGCCTGTTTACCGTAGATGGTGAGACTTACCTCCAATCAGCTCCCTCTCCCGAACTGCTGGCTTTGCGCGATGCTTCCAAGAAACGCTCGTTCAAAGTGAACGGAACACGCACAATCAAAGAAATGATTCCCGGCAATGACGGTGCATACGAAATAGAACTGACGATTGAAAATCAACATGCAGACGTAATCGGCTTCCGTCTCTACAATGACAAAGGCGAAGAAGTGGATATGCAGTATGACATGAAAGAAAAGAAATTCTCGATGGATCGTCGCAAGAGCGGAAAGGTCAGCTTCAATGAGAATTTCCCGATGTTGACCTGGACAGCTATTGAAAGCGGAAAAGATGCATTAAAACTTCGCCTGTTTGTTGATAAATCCAGCGTTGAGGCCTTTGGAGACGGTGGACGCTTTGCGATGACCAATCAGGTATTCCCTTCGGAGCCTTACAATCATATCGACTTTTACAGTAAAGGAGGAGCTTATAAGGTAGACTCATTTGTAGTTTACAAGTTGAAACCATAAGCCCGTTCTATTCCGCTCCATGCGTTCTTTCCCTGTTTCCTTAGGGCAGAGTTCCTCTTTCCCAATGAGAGAGTACCCATAAAGTGGGGATATAGTTGCTCTAAACTTAAGCTATTGGTAGTTCTTCACGGTCGTGACGAGATCCTACCACGGCCGTGGTAGCTTCTTCCCACAGCCGTGAAGAGAAGTCACCACGGCCGTGGGAAGGTAACAATATCGTAGCTTTAGCATAACAAGAAACGGGAGATACACCAACAATATAAAGGACTGACGTGTACATTACCGTAAGGTTGTGTGCTCCCCGCCCTATGGAAACAGAATTCATCATATAAAAGATAAAACAATGGATAATAGTAAAAACTCTTCCCTTTCCAAACTAATCCCGGTGATGCTTTGCTTCTTTGCCATGGGATTCGTTGACCTGGTAGGCATTACCTCCAATTATGTAAAGGCAGACCTCGGTCTGTCGGACTCGCAGGCGAATATCTTCCCTTCACTGGTATTCTTCTGGTTTCTGATTTTCTCCGTACCCACAGGCATGTTGATGAGCCGCATCGGTCAGAAGAAAACCGTATTGCTTAGTTTGCTTGTGACTTTTGCTTCTTTGTTATTGCCGGTTTTCGGAGACAGTTATATGCTGATGCTGATTTCTTTCTCCCTTCTGGGCATCGGAAACGCGTTGATGCAGACTTCCCTGAATCCGTTGCTTTCTAACATCGTACGTGGCGACCGTTTGGCAAGCAGCCTGACTTTCGGGCAGTTTGTGAAAGCCATTGCCTCTTTCCTTGCTCCTTATATTGCCATGTGGGGAGCGACACAAGCCATCCCGACTTTCGATTTGGGCTGGCGCATCCTGTTCCCGATTTACATGATTGTAGCCGTCATTGCTATCCTGTTGCTCAATGTCACACAGATTAAAGAAGAAAAAGAAGAAGGCAAACCGTCTACTTTCGGACAATGTCTCGCTTTGCTTGGCAAACCGTTTATCCTGCTTTCTTTCATCGGTATCATGTGTCACGTTGGAATTGATGTGGGTACAAACACCACTGCCCCCAAGATTTTGATGGAACGTCTCGGCATGGGCCTTGATGATGCGGCTTTTGCAACAAGCCTTTATTTCATCTTCCGTACGGCAGGCTGCTTCCTCGGTTCTTTCATTTTACGTAAGATGTCACCGAAGTCTTTCTTCGGCATTAGCGTTGTGATGATGCTGATAGCGATGGCAGGTTTGTTTATATTCCATGACAAGACAATGATTTATGTATGCATCGGTCTGATTGGTTTCGGTAACTCCAATGTGTTCTCCGTAGTCTTCTCGCAGGCATTGCTTTACCTGCCGGGTAAGAAAAATGAAGTTTCCGGTCTGATGATTATGGGACTGTTCGGCGGCACGGTATTTCCGTTGGCTATGGGAGTAGCATCCGATGCCATGGGACAGAGTGGGGCAGTAGCCGTAATGACAGTGGGCGTGCTTTATCTCTTGTTCTATACGTTCCGTATTAAAAAATAATTTTATAACTTTGGAAACAATAAAATCCGTAGATCATGAATAATATAATCGTAGGAATGGGTGAGGCACTTTGGGATGTGTTGCCCGAAGGAAAGAAAATAGGTGGTGCTCCGGCAAACTTTGCCTATCATGTATCACAGTTTGGTTTTGACAGTCGCGTGGTGAGTGCCGTTGGCAAAGATGAGTTGGGAGACGAGATTCTGAACGTATTCAACGAGAAGAAACTGAAAACGCAGATTGAACAAGTGGATTATCCTACCGGTACGGTACAAGTGACATTGGATAACGAGGGTGTACCTTGTTACGAAATCAAAGAAGGTGTGGCATGGGATAACATACCTTTTACGGATGAACTGAAACGTTTGGCATTGAGTACGCGTGCCGTTTGCTTCGGTTCCCTGGCTCAACGTAATGAAGTGAGCCGTGCCACTATCAACCGTTTTCTGGATACGATGCCCGATATAGACGGACAACTGAAAATCTTTGATATTAATCTCCGCCAGGACTTCTACACCAAAGAGGTATTGCGCGAATCTTTCCGCCGTTGCAACATTCTGAAGATAAACGACGAAGAACTGGTGACCATCAGCCGTATGTTTGGCTATCCCGGCATCGACTTACAGGATAAATGTTGGATCCTGTTGGCAAAATACAACCTGAAGATGCTGATTCTGACTTGCGGAATTAATGGTAGTTATGTGTTTACCCCGGGTGTTGTCTCTTTCCAGGAGACACCGAGGGTTCCGGTTGCCGATACGGTGGGGGCAGGTGATTCCTTTACGGCTGCTTTCTGTGCTTCCATTTTGAATGGAAAACCGGTTCCCGAAGCTCACAAACTTGCTGTTGAAGTTTCTGCTTATGTCTGCACGCAAAGCGGTGCAATGCCCGAACTTCCGCAGGTTTTGAAAGACAGACTAATGTAATTGTTTGATGGAAAGTAAGTATAGAGGTATATCTCATTCCGTGGGAATATACCTCTTTTTCTTTTTGCATGATTCGTATGATATGAGAGGTAGGGATATAAAAAAAGGAGCAACGCCTTGCTCCAACCTTTGTTAACCTTAAATCTAATACTATGAAAAACACATTGCAAAGATACGGACTTCTGCTAAATCTGCAAATAATCCAAATAAAAAGAGATGTTTTATAACATTTATTGAGTGTTTGTCTTACGCTTTATACTTTTGTTAATAGTTTCCGGTTGAATATTGGGAACTGTTTTGCATTTCTTTGGAGGGTAATGATGAGAATAATTGGGTGATAGATAGCATACTCACAGTTTTATTTCTTATTTTTGTTCTCAATCGTCCATTTGGGTCATAGAAAGAAATACGAAAAAAATGAGAATGATTAGAATGATGGGATATACAAAGTGGATAGCAGTCTTGCTCTGTCTTCTTGGCATGACGGCTTGTCGGCAGGATGCACCGCGTTTCCGTATCGGGGTGGCGCAATGTAGTGATGACTCCTGGCGGCATAAGATGAATGATGAAATTCTCCGCGAAGCAATGTTTTATGATGGAGTATCGGTTGAAATCCGGTCGGCTGCGGATGATAATCGTAAACAGGCGGAAGACGTTCATTATTTTATAGATGAAGGGGTTGACTTATTGATTATCTCTGCCAACGAAGCGGCCCCCATGACTCCGATTGTAGAGGAAGCCTATCAAAAGGGAATACCTGTCATCTTGGTAGACCGGAAGATTCTTTCTGATAAATATACTGCCTATATCGGTGCCGACAATTATGAAATAGGACGTGCGGTAGGCAATTATATTGCGTCGAGCCTGAAAGGAAAAGGGAATGTGGTGGAACTTACCGGACTGGGTGGCTCAACTCCTGCCATGGAACGCCATCAAGGATTTATGGCTGCTATCAGTAACTTTCCGGATATCAAACTGATTGATAAAGCGGATGCTGCGTGGGAGCGTGAACCGGCGGAAGTGGAAATGGATAGTATGCTCCGTCGGCATCCGAAGATAGACGCCGTGTATGCGCATAATGACCGTATCGCTCCGGGAGCTTATCAGGCTGCAAAGAAAGTGGGACGGGAGAAGGAAATGATTTTTGTCGGTATCGACGCTCTCCCCGGCAAAGGTAACGGATTGGAAATGGTGCTCGACAGTGTGTTGAATGCTACTTTTATTTATCCGACCAATGGCGACAAAGTGATGCAACTGGCAATGAATATCCTTGAGAAAAAGCCTTATCCCCGGGAAACGGTCATGAACACTGCGGTGGTCGACCGTACAAATGCGCATGTCATGCAACTTCAGACGACTCATATCTCGGAACTGGATCAGAAGATTGAAACATTGAACGGACGTATCGGCGGATATCTGTCTCGGGTTGCTACACAGCAGGTGGTGATGTATGGCGGTTTGGTCATTCTTCTATTGGTGGCAGGCTTATTATTGGTAGTCTATAAATCTCTCCGTGCTAAAAATCGTCTGAACAAGGAACTTTCCGAGCAGAAGAAACAGCTGGAAGAGCAGCGAGACAAGTTAGAGGAACAACGCGACCAATTAGAAGAACAGCGGGACAAACTGGAAGAGCAACGGGATCAGCTCATCCAGCTTTCTCATCAACTGGAAGAGGCAACGCATGCCAAACTGGTGTTCTTCACAAATATATCTCACGATTTCCGTACTCCGCTTACATTGGTTGCCGATCCGGTAGAACATTTATTGGCCGATCATACACTAAGTGGAGATCAGCATCGAATGTTGATGCTGATTCAACGAAACGTGAATATCCTCTTGCGTCTTGTCAATCAGATTCTGGATTTCCGTAAATACGAGAACGGTAAGATGGAATATACACCTGTTCAGGTAGATGTTCTTTCCTCTTTTGAGGGCTGGAACGAATCATTCCTTGCAGCGGCCCGGAAGAAACACATTCATTTCTCTTTTGATAATATGCCGGATACGGATTACCATACATTGGCGGATATGGAAAAGTTGGAACGTATTTATTTTAATCTGCTTTCCAACGCGTTCAAGTTCACACCGGAAAATGGAAAGATAACGGTTCGTTTATCTTCCTTGATGAAAGAGGATACTCGCTGGATTCGTTTTACTGTTGCCAATACCGGTTCAATGATTTCCGCCGAACATATTCGGAGCATTTTCGATCGTTTTTATAAAATAGACATGCACCATGCCGGTTCGGGAATCGGACTTGCATTGGTCAAAGCTTTCGTTGAATTGCATAAAGGTACAATTTCTGTGGAAAGTGATGAAAAGCAGGGCACTGTCTTTACCGTTGATTTACCGGTACAGACTTGTGAAACTATTCTGGCCGAAGATTCTCTAAAGTCATCAATCTCTGCAGTTCCTTTAAATCCTGCTTCTCCCGGATCTCCCGCCTCTTCCGACCTGAATGAAACTTTAGCTGCCGAAGAAGAGGAACTGGAAAAAGGCTATGATTCTTCCAAGCCTTCCGTTTTGGTAATTGATGATAATGCAGATATCCGTTCGTATGTACGCGGATTACTCCATACCGATTATACTGTAATTGAAGCAGCAGACGGTTCGGAGGGCATCCGCAAAGCAATGAAATATGTCCCGGACTTGATAATCTCTGATGTGATGATGCCCGGTATTGATGGAATAGAGTGTTGCCGTCGTCTGAAAAGCGAACTGCAAACCTGCCATATCCCTGTCATCTTATTGACAGCCTGTTCTTTGGATGAACAACGGATTCAGGGATATGACGGAGGTGCGGATTCTTATATCTCCAAGCCCTTCAGTTCGCAATTGCTGTTGGCACGCGTTCGTAATCTGATAGATTCACATCGCCGCCTGAAACAGTTCTTTGGTGACGGACAAACGTTGGCGAAAGAGGATGTTTGCGATATGGATAAAGACTTTGTGGAAAAATTCAAGACTTTGATTGAAGCAAAGATGGGAGATTCAAATTTGAATGTAGAAGATTTGGGTAAGGATATGGGATTAAGTCGTGTGCAGCTCTATCGCAAAATAAAATCTTTGACTAATTATTCTCCGAATGAATTGCTTCGTATCGCTCGTTTAAAGAAAGCTGCTTCCTTGCTTGCTTCGTCGGATATGACAGTGGCGGAGATTGGTTATGAAGTCGGTTTTAGTTCTCCTTCTTATTTTACCAAATGCTATAAAGAGCAGTTTGGCGAAAGTCCGACAGATTTGCTGAAAAGGAAAGGATAGAATCAAAACTATTCACGTCAGAATACAATAAATCCCGGTAACTTGAATTTTCAATGTTTACCGGGATTTATTGATATGTGTTAGTTATGAATCAATAAACTTTTATCTGCGTTTCCTTGATTATACCAGTTTTGTTCGTTTTTGCCACTACTTTGCGCCCATTTTGCGAATCCTTTATAGGCTTCCAAGAAATTAGCTTTTTCAATAGCATGTGCTGCGTTGCCTGGTACTCTTAATCCCCAAATCAGGCGTCCTGCACTAAAATAATAATTATCATCTTCTTCGTCCCCGTTTGTATATACCGGTAGCAGATTTTTATCATTGAATGGATATTGGTAAGTGATCGGTTCAATACCATTCATATGGATTTCTGTTCCGCTATCATTACGTTTTAAATACAAGTCGAATTCATCGCCTTCTAATATTTCCTTTACTTCTTTTCTCTTTTTTAGGGTGATCAGAATATTGATCTCCGGTAAATCACTTGTTGCTACCAAAGCATTCTTTTCTGTATTATAATATTGGCTGCCTGCAGGTTTAGCCAGATTCTTAATTAAAGGGCTGTAATCAATGATAAGATGTTTATTGGGGACAAGTTCTACTCCGTCGATCGCAGGAATCACGTTTTTAGTTTCATAAACTTCTATACTTTCCACTTCGTCAGAATCTATTTCTTTCAGTCTTAAATAAGGGGAATAAGGGAATATTCCTCCGATAGCTTTTAGACGTAACCCTATTTGTATATACTGCGCAGTGTATTTTTTGTCAACCTTTCTAATACCTTGGAACTGCACCTTATAATTGACTACAAAATCATTAAAGTCATAATCTCCTAATGATGGAAATTGGTCTTCAAACATGATTGTTCCCCAACCATCTTTGGGATGAAAAATGACTCCTTTTGACAATTGGATGTCATCTTCTATATCATGCCCACGAGTGATTGACCGGGTGGTGTTAGATTTGGATTTGGCATCATTAGCAATGTTCAGTGAGAAACTTCTATCTGCATTTACAGGTATGGCTACTTTTTTGGTTTCATTGGTGCTGGTTTTGTACTGGGCATACAATGTATTTACGTAGGTTGGGATGCTCAAAGGGAGACTTGAAATTTCTGTATCTACAGGAATGTCGGCTATTTTCTCTTCTTTACTACATGCTTCATCCAAAAAGAAGGAAACCATAGTGGGGGTAGTAGCAGCTACTGTTCCTGCGGCTACTTGAGTTAATTTCCATTGAAAGCCTGCGGGTATATCCAGGTCTTTTACTTGAATTTCTTTTTCAGGTTGCTTGCTTTCATCATAAAGGTTCTTCTCACAGGAGCTGAAAGCGAATACTCCAAATAAACAAGAAGCGAATAGAATTGTCTTCTTTTTCATAACAGCAGTGCTTGTTTTGTTAATAATAGGGTTGCTTTTAATGGGTACAAAGGTCGGGATTATTTGTAAATAAAGCAAATAAAGTTGCATATTTTATTTGAAATACTTTTATTATTTGCAAATTCTTTCCTTTTTATCTAGTTTTGGAACTGAAATAAAGTAATGTTTGAGTGATGAAAGATTATAAAGTAGACAAAGCGAGTCTCTCCGCATCCTTTTGTCAAGAGGTGTATCAGGTTGTTCGGGAAATTCCGGTAGGTAAAGTTTCTACCTATGGGGGAATTGCCGCATTATTGGGAATGCCTCAATGTTCCCGTATGGTGGGGCGTGCTTTGAAACAGATTCCGGATGATTTATCTGCGCCTTGTCATCGGGTTGTCAATGCATCGGGACGCCTTGTTCCGGGTTGGACAGAGCAGAAACAACTCTTGTTGGAAGAAGGGATCTCTTTCAAACAAAATGGATGCGTAGACTTGAAAAAGCATCTTTGGAATTACTCCGTACCTGAATGAAATTTGCATATTTAATCTATTTTCCTTACCTTTGTGCCAACAATATGCAAGAACAGACTGTTATTTATTTATGAAAATACTGTTTTCTACTGTTCATTAAGAGGATAATCTTATCAAATTCTATTCCTTTTAAACTACTCTGTCTGTTTTTTTTAAACCATTTAAAAAACGTCGGACCGTCATGTTATCATGTGACATGACTGAACCATGCGAACATTCAACTTGTTTATCGTAAGTGAGAATAAGGAATGCGGCAGTTGAAAACAAAACAAATATTATAATCTAAACCAATATATTATATGAGTAAAATAGAAATAAAGGATTTGTACCTTATCTTTGGTAACGAGAAGCAGAAAGCCCTCAAGATGTTGAAAAAAGATAAGAGTAAAGAGGAAATTCTGAAAGATACCGGTTGTACGGTAGGAGTGAAAGATGCCAATCTTTCAATTAATGAAGGAGAGTTTTTCGTGATAATGGGACTCTCGGGAAGTGGAAAATCGACATTACTGCGTTGTATCAATCGTCTGATACGTCCTACTACCGGGCAAGTGCTTGTAAACGGAGTAGATATATCTAAAATTTCCGAAAAAGAATTATTGCAGGTTCGTCGGAAAGAGCTGGCGATGGTTTTCCAGAATTTCGGTCTGTTACCTCACCGTTCCGTATTGAGCAATATCGCGTTCGGCCTCGAACTTCAGGGAGTGAAGAAAGAGGAACGTGAGAAGAAAGCGATGGAAAGCATGAAGCTTGTCGGATTGAAAGGATATGAAAATCAGATGGTGGGCGAGCTTTCCGGTGGAATGCAACAGCGTGTCGGACTGGCCCGCGCTCTGGCTAATAATCCCGAAGTACTTCTAATGGATGAGGCTTTCTCTGCGCTCGATCCTCTGATTCGTGTGCAAATGCAGGATGAACTGCTGGCTTTGCAGTCGAAGATGAAAAAAACAATTGTCTTTATTACCCATGACTTGAGTGAAGCGATTAAACTGGGCGACCGTATTGCTATTATGAAAGACGGAGAGGTGGTGCAGGTAGGTACTTCAGAAGAAATACTGACCGAACCGGCTAACGATTATGTAGCCCGTTTTGTTGAAAACGTGGACAGGAGTAAAATTATTACCGCTTCTTCTTTAATGATTGACAAACCACTGGTGGCCCGTCTGAAGAAAGAGGGACCTGAAGTATTGATTCGTAAGATGCGTGCGAAGAATATCACCGTATTACCTGTCATAGACGCCGATGATAAACTGGTCGGAGAAGTACGTCTGAACGACCTGCTTAAGTTACGTAGCAGACAGGAAAAATCCATTGAAACGATTGTGCGTACCGAAGTACATTCTGTATTGGAGGATACAGTGTTGGAGGATATACTTCCTTTAATGACAAAGAGCAATTCGCCGGTATGGGTGATTGATGAGACGCATGAGTTTTTAGGAACAATCCCGCTTTCCTCCTTAATCATCGAAGTGACGGGGAAAGATAAAGAAGAAATAAACGAAATAATTCAAAACGCAATAGATTTATGATAAATATAGGACAATATATAGAGACGGTCATCAATTGGATGATGGTACATTTTTCCACTTTCTTTGATGCCATAAATGCAGGCATCGGTAGTTTTATTATAGGATTCCAACACGTACTTTTTGGAATACCTTTTTATATAACCATTCTAGTGCTTGCTGCACTCGCATGGATGAAGGCAGGACGTGGTACGGCAATTTTCACCGCATTGGGATTATTACTGATTTATGGAATGGGATTTTGGGAGGCTACTATGCAAACCCTGGCTCTTGTTTTTTCATCTACCTGTCTGGCCCTGATTGTTGGTGTACCTTTAGGAGTGTGGACGGCAAACAGTCCGCGTGCAGAGAAAATACTTCGTCCTGTTCTCGACTTAATGCAGACGATGCCTGCTTTTGTTTATCTGATTCCTGCCGTTTTGTTTTTCGGATTGGGAGCAGTGCCGGGAGTGTTTGCCACCATTATCTTTGCTATGCCTCCTGTGGTCCGCCTTACTGGATTGGGAATTCGGCAAGTTCCTAAAAATGTAGTGGAAGCTTCCCGTTCGTTCGGGGCTACCCGTTGGCAGTTATTGTATAAAGTGCAGCTTCCTTTGGCGTTGCCAACCATCCTGACAGGTGTCAATCAGACAATAATGATGTCGCTTTCTATGGTTGTCATTGCTGCCATGATTGCTGCCGGTGGTCTGGGAGAAATTGTATTGAAAGGTATTACCCAAATGAAAATCGGACTTGGGTTTGAAGGTGGTATCGCAGTTGTTATTTTAGCTATCATCTTAGACCGTATCACACAAGGAATGGCAGGACGAAAAAATAAGAACTAAACGGAAAGGATAAAATACGTATGAGAATATATAAAATAGTAGGAATAGCATTGTCAGCTATGCTTTTGCTGGCTTCCTGTACTAATTCAGACTTAGAGAAAAAGAAAGTAAAAATAGCCTATGCCAATTGGTTGGAAGGTATTGCCATGAGCCATTTGGCTAAGGTGGTATTGGAAGAACATGGATATGAGGTTGAACTGCAAAATGCGGATCTTGCCCCTATTTTTGTATCTATGTCAGGAAAGAAATCTGATGTCTTTCTGGATGCATGGTTACCAATAACGATGAAAGATTATATGGATCAGTATGGAGACAGCATCGAATTTCTGGGTGAGGTATATGGAGAAGCCCGTGTAGGACTGGTTGTTCCTCAATATGTTACGATCCAGTCTATTAGTGAGCTGGAAGCTAACAAAGACCGTTTTTCTTCCGAAATAGTGGGAATTGATGCCGGAGCAGGGATAATGAAGACGACCGATAAGGCCATTGCTGCTTACGGACTTGATGGGTATACCCTCATGACTTCAAGTAGTTCCACCATGCTGGCTTCTTTGAAAAAAGCGATGGACAAAGGAGAATGGATTGTCATCACGGGGTGGACACCGCATTGGATGTTCGACCAGTTTGACTTGAAATTCTTGGATGATCCGAAGAAAGTATATGGAGACTTGGAAGAAATACATGCTATTGCATGGAAAGGATTCAGTGAGAAAGATCCGTTTGCTGCCGAATTCTTTGGCAACATCAAACTAACGACAGAAGAACTTAGCTCTTTTATGACAGCTATGAAGGATGCCCGGATGGATGAAGAAGAAATAGCCCGTAAATGGATGGATGAACATCGGCAGTTGGTGGATAGTTGGATTCCGAAGTCAGAGAATAAATAGATTGGAGCATTGTTATTCTTAATTTTAAATATAAAATAGACATGAACTCTAGTGGAAAAAAGGGAGTATTGTTTATGTTAGACAGAGTTCATACAATAAAAAAACGGTAATCTTCTACAAGATTACCGTTTTATATTTATAGGGTATTACTATTATTCAGCACCCCAGTTTTCTCTAGCCAAACGTTTGTAGCTGTTGTAACGCCATTTAGCGTTTTCTTCAGCAGCTTTAAACAGTTCTTCAGCTTCAGCAGGATATTGTTTCATTACAGAAGCGTAACGAACTTCACCCTTCAAGAAACCTTGGAAATCTTCCCAGTTCGGTTCTTTGCTATCCAATTGGAATGGGTTCTTGCCTTCTTCTTCCAAAGCCGGGTTGTAACGCCACAAGTGCCAGTAACCGCACTTAACAGCTTTTTCTTCTTCTTCCTGGCTCTTACCCATACCTGCTTTCAGACCGTGGTTGATACATGGAGCATAAGCGATAATCAAAGATGGTCCCGGATATGCTTCAGCTTCACGGATAGCTTTCAGAGTTTGAGCTTGGTCAGCACCCATAGCGATCTGTGCAACATATACATAACCGTAAGTAGTAGCCATCAGACCGAGGTCTTTCTTACGTACGCGCTTACCAGCAGCAGCGAACTTAGCGATAGCACCTACCGGAGTAGCTTTAGAAGACTGACCACCTGTGTTAGAGTAAACTTCAGTATCCAGAACGAGGATGTTAACGTCCTTACCGGAAGCGATTACATGGTCAAGACCACCATAACCGATATCGTAAGAAGCACCGTCACCACCAATGATCCACTGGCTGCGTTTTACAAGATATTGTTGCAGTTCAGCGATTTGTTTGCAGTGGTTACATTTATCCTTGTTAGCTTCAACAACCGGAATGATCTTAGCAGCCAATTCCTTAGTCTTGTCCGCATCCAGCATATTGTTGATCCATTCAGCGAACAGTTCTTTTACTTCAGCAGGAGTGCAATCAGCAGCAATAGCCTCGTTCATCACTTTCACGAGACGAGCACGCATCTTTTCGTTAGCCAGTTCCATACCCAAACCGAATTCACAGAAGTCTTCGAACAGTGAGTTAGCCCAAGCAGGACCGTGTCCGTTTTCGTTTGTAGTATACGGAGTAGAAGGAACAGAACCAGAGTAGATAGAAGAACATCCGGTAGCGTTAGCAACCATTTCACGGTCACCGAACAATTGAGAAATCAATTTCACGTATGGAGTTTCACCACAACCAGAGCAAGCGCCGGAGAACTCAAACAACGGAGTAGCGAACTGTGAGTTCTTCACGTTAGCCTTGATATCAACAAGATGTTGTTTAGTCTTCACGTTTTCAGCACAGTAAGTCCAGTTTTCAGCTTGAGCCAATTGGCTTTCGAGGTGTTTCATTGTCAATGCTTTGCCACCCTTCTTCGGATTACCCGGACAGATGTCAGCACAGTTACCGCAACCCAGACAGTCGAGAACGTCCACCTGGATACGGAATGTCATACCGTCGAATGCTTTACCTACAGCTTTCAGTTGTTCGAACTTAGCACCCTTCTGCTCTTCAGCGTCGAGTACGAACGGACGGATAGAAGCGTGAGGACAAACGTATGCACACTTGTTACACTGGATACAGTTTTCCGGATTCCATTCAGGAACGAATGCAGCTACACCACGTTTTTCGTATTTAGCAGTACCTTGATACCAAGTACCGTCTTCGATACCCTTGAATGCAGATACCGGCAACAAGTCACCGTCTTGTGCATTGATCGGACGAACTACTTCGTTGATGAATGCAGGATCGTTGTTTTCAGCTTTTGCGTCATCCGGAAGGTTAGCCCAAGCAGGATCAACAGCCAAAGTCTTGTATTCACCACCACGGTCAACGGCAGCATAGTTCTTGTTAACAACGTCTTCACCCTTCTTGCCGTAAGACTTAACGATGAATTTCTTCATCTGCTCAACAGCTTGTTCTACAGGAATAACGCCTGTGATACGGAAGAATGCAGATTGAAGGATTGTGTTGGTACGGTTACCCAAACCAATTTCCAGTGCAATCTGTGTTGCGTTGATATAGTATACAGAAATGTTGTTCTGTGCGAAATATTTCTTAACCTTGTTAGGCAGGTTCTTAGCCAGTTCTTCACCTTCCCAGATTGTGTTCAATAAGAAAGAACCGTTCTTACGCAAACCACGAGTTACATCGTACATGTGCAGGTAAGCCTGGACGTGACAAGCAACGAAGTTCGGAGTGTTTACCAAATAAGTTGAACGGATCGGATTATCACCGAAACGCAAGTGAGAACAAGTGAAACCACCCGACTTCTTAGAGTCATAAGAGAAGTAAGCCTGGCAGTGTTTGTCAGTGTTGTCACCGATAATCTTTACAGAGTTCTTGTTAGCACCTACTGTACCGTCAGCACCCAAACCGTAGAATTTAGCTTCGAACATACCTTCGCCGCCTAAAGCGATTTCTTCTTTTTGAGGAAGAGAAGTGAAAGTAACGTCGTCTACGATACCGATAGTGAAGTGGTTCTTCGGCATTGGCATAGCCAAGTTTTCGAATACTGAAAGGATTTGAGCAGGAGTAGTATCTTTTGAACCCAAACCGTAGCGACCGCCAACGATAACCGGAGCATTTTCTGCACCGTAGAAGCAGTCTTTAACGTCAAGGTAAAGAGGTTCGCCGTTAGCACCCGGTTCTTTAGTACGGTCAAGAACTGCGATAGTCTTAGCAGTCTTAGGTACAGCAGCCAGGAAGTGTTTAGCAGAGAACGGACGATACAGGTGTACGGCAACCATACCCACTTTTTCGCCGTTTGCTACCAGGTAGTCGATAGCTTCGCGGGCAGCTTCTGTTACAGAACCCATAGCGATAATTACGCGTTCTGCATCTTCTGCACCATAGTAATCGAACAAACCGTATTTACGACCTGTGATCTTAGAAATTTCATTCATGTATTCTTCTACGATAGCAGGAACTGCTTCGTAGTAGTTGTTGCATGATTCACGATGTTGGAAGAAATGGTCAGGATTTTCAGCCATACCACGAGCTACCGGTTTCATCGGGTTCAGTGCGCGGGCACGGAATTCAGCCAAAGCTTCTTGGTCGATCAGCGGAGCAAGATCATCATTTTCCAACATTTCAATCTTTTGGATTTCGTGAGATGTACGGAAACCATCGAAGAAGTTCATGAACGGAACGCGAGATTTGATGGTAGCCAAGTGAGCAACACCAGCCAAATCCATAACTTCCTGTACAGAGCCTTCAGCCAACATAGCAAAGCCAGTCTGACGAGCTGACATTACGTCTTGGTGGTCACCGAAGATACACAATGCGTGAGAAGCCAATGTACGAGCAGATACATGGAATACGCAAGGCAAGAACTCACCGGCAATTTTGTACATGTTAGGGATCATCAGGAGAAGACCCTGGGAAGCAGTGTAAGTAGTAGTCAACGCACCAGCCTGAAGAGAACCGTGAACTGCACCGGCAGCACCACCTTCAGATTGCATTTCCTGTACTAATACTGTTTCGCCGAAGATGTTCTTACGTCCTGCGGCAGCCCATTCGTCTACGTACTCAGCCATAGTCGAAGAAGGAGTGATGGGGTAGATAGCTGCTACTTCAGAGAACATATACGAGATATGCGCTGCAGCCTGGTTACCATCACAAGTGATGAATTTCTTCTGTTTAGTCATAACTAAATTAAATATTTAAGTAAATAAATCTTTTAATATAAAAAGCCGAACATCCAGAGAGGTATCTGGTTGCCCCGACCTATTTCAGCCTTATGCAACGCGTACGTTACATTCGGATTGTTCTTGATCTTTGCGCCTTCCTGGCAAATTTTGAACGGCATTACTTCGTCCACCATAAAAGAGACGTTTTTATCTCCTTTATGTACCTTATGGTCTTTCCATAAAGAATTTGCAAAGAATGTGTCAAGCACATCCTGCTCTTCCACTTTCACCGGATAGATGGAATACATCAGGTTGGAGTTGTGCATCATTATCTTTGAAGGTTTTTTAGGGAATTCTTCCCCTTTCGGATAAACCAGATTAATGAGTCGCGCATCTGCCAGATACTTGATATAGTTCATCACCGTGGCGCGAGATGTCTGTATGTCGCTTGCCAGTTGGCTCACATTTGGAGCCTTCGGCCCGTCGACAGCGAGCAAATATAGTAATTTTTTTATCTTTGAAAGATATTTCAGTTCAATTTGTTTGATGAGAAGTATATCTACTTCCACCATCATGTTCATCGTTTTCAGTAAATTCTCCGAAAAGTTACGCTTTTCGAGGAAGAACGGATAGAAGCCGTGGTGCAGATAATCCTGGAAATAATCCAACGGACGAACTTTGGAGAGTACTCCTTTGGCAATCTGTTCGTGAGTGCTAAGAATTTCTTCGAGGCTATATGCCCTGAATTTCATGCCTGTTTGCAAGTTTAGGAATTCACGGAAAGAAAATCCACGCAGGTTATAGCTCTTGGCGATATCACGTAATTCAAGATTTTCTTCTTTCAGTCGCATCACGGACGAGCCGGTGAAGACAATTTTCAGGTTAGGAAAACGGTCGTAACACATGCGTAACTCTTTGCTCCATTCCGGATGTTTGAACACCTGGTCGATCAACAATACTTTTCCGCCACGTTTCTGAAATTCGTTGGCGAAGTCTACAATGCTGTGGCCCGAGAAATAGAAGTTGTTCATGTTGATGAACAGACAGGAACGGTCGTTCCCGAATTTCTCTTTGGCGTATTGGAGAAGGAAAGTGGTTTTTCCTACGCCACGTGTCCCTTTGATACCAATCAGGCGGTCGCTCCAGTCGATCTCGTCCATAAGATCGCGGCGAACGGGGGCATTGGTGTGCTCAACGAGGTAGGCGTGTGTGCGGTAGAATGATTCCATTTCAGTTCTTTGTTTTTCGGGTGGCAAATATACTGCTTTTTTTAGGATTTGCAAAGTAGAGATGGCAAAATTGTGTGTTTAATTCCAACTTTCTGTTTATTGTAGTCATTCCTGACTATTTCCTGTATATATTTGCAGAATAAAGTATTGAATTCATTTGAAATGACAAAAAGGGCTCTTTATATATTCAATCCGGAACATGACTTGGCGTTGGCCAGCGGTGAAACTAATTATATGGCTCCGGCTTCGGCCAGACGTATGGCTTCCGAGTTGGCTTTGCTTCCGATGTGGTATGCAGAGGAGGGGAGTGCTGTATTAGCTCCTTCCGCTTATAATCTGGATTATTTGAAGCAAATGCAGGAATTGCTGGGAGTTTCGATTCATTTGATGACTGAACCGGAACTTGCTGTCGGACCGGATTTGGATATTCGTCCTTGGGGATGGGATTTAGCTTTGCGGAAGCGGCTTTCAGGGCTGGGCGTGGATGAAGCCCTGCTTCCTTCTATGGAGCAATTAAACGGTTTGCGGGAATACTCCCATCGTTCTAAAGCCGTCTCATTGCTTCCGGAATTACAACTGAATGAATATTTCTGCGGAGAATCTTATTATTTGAAGACACAGGAAGAATGGAAAACCTTTGTGGAAGAGCGGGAATGCTGCCTGTTGAAAGCTCCGCTTTCGGGAAGCGGTAAAGGCTTGAACTGGTGTAAAGGCATATTTACTCCTTTTATATCCGGTTGGTGTACGCGTGTGGCTGCTTCGCAGGGTGGAATCATTGCGGAACCTATATATAATAAGGTAGAGGACTTTGCCATGGAGTTTTATTCCGATGGTACAGGTGAAGTGACATTTATGGGATATTCCCTCTTCCATACCGGAAAGAGTGGAATGTATGAAGGGAATCGTTTGTTTTCTAATGAGGCAATCTGGAAACAACTTTCGCAATATGTCCCTTCAAAGGTTCTGACGGATTTGGAAAACTGTTTGAAATACAGACTTTCTGCGTTGGTAGGAACCGTTTATAAAGGTTATCTTGGAGTTGATATGATGATTTGTCGGTTTCCGGAAAATGAAAAGCCGTTTTTTCGGATTCATCCCTGTGTGGAAATTAATCTGCGCATGAATATGGGAGTTGTTGCGCGTTTTTTATATGACCGTTATGTACGTTCTGATTCAACAGGGCGTTTTGTGATTGATTATCATCCTTCGGAAGGTGAAGCCTTGCAGGAACATGAACGAATGTCCGCAACTTATCCGTTGGAAATCAGGGAAGGTAGAGTGTACTCCGGTTATTTACCTTTGGTTCATGTTCATAGGAGAAGTTGTTATCGGGCGTGGATATGGGTAACTCCTGATAATATTTAACTTACGGTATCAGATAGCCTTTATCGTCGATCTGCTTCAATGTCGCTTCTGCCGTGTAATCCGCGTCTAAATATATTCCTTTTTGCACCGGATTTGAATAGATATTAGATGCATCGGAATTTTATTTACTCTAGTAACAAAGAAAAAACGCTTAGTAGTAGAGTTCTATCTGACACCCGGGTCTCAATGGTACTGACACCCGGGTGTTGGCATACCTGAGACCCGGGTGTCATAGATGCTGAGACCCGGGTCTCAGATAGATTGTTTATACAGTGGAGAAAAATCTAAACTATATTATTTAATTTCTTTCCGTGCGGATCAGTTCATTTCTGCACCGTTTCACTCATTTCTATACCGTTTTGAAACAATAAGTCGATTCTAAATACCAGGTTTACTGCTGATCCGTTTGTTCCTGTGTCTCTGTACTTTCATTTCCATAGCGGTCAATAGCGGTCACTGCGAAATGCTTTTTTGTATTCCACGGCAGGATAGGGGCATACACGTAACTAGTTTCTCGGATATTTTGCGCAATGATATTTTCCGGTCGGTTGATATCTACCGGATAATCGTTAGAAGCATAAATAACATACATGGGCTTGTTGCGCTGATCGTTATCAGTAGCAGCCTGCCAGGTTAATTCGGTATATCCATTATCGATGTGGGTAATTTTCAGTGCAGAAGGAGCAGTTGGCGCAACATTATCTAACCATGGCATCGGAGGCTGTAAAGCAGGGTATGCATAAAAATTCTCGGATAATTCATCATAAATACCCTGTGTATTCTCCATCAGGTATTTCACCCGGTAATGCCCTTCACCCGCCATTTTCTGCTTGCGGATAAAGTTCATCTGACGATCTATTTCGTCGCGTGTCCATTTGCCTTCATCGGGATGGAGAAAATAAATGCCGAGTCCCGGAATCACCTGCCGTCCGTTGCTCTGTTCCTGCCAGTCGAGGGCAAAAGGGTAGAAATTGTTTCCCTGGAAATACATCATCGGATAAATCTGATCCATAATACCTTCTCCCATCCAACCTTGCGGGTCCTGATAAACGGTAAAGAAAGCATTCCATCCCCGGGAGGGGTAACGAGAAGTATCCCGGTATTTACCTACCGGGCAGGTACTAACTTTCACCCAAGGCTTCATAGCTTTTACACCTTTATATATATAACGTACAATTTCGGAGATATTATCCCGGCGCCACTGATCCAGGGTGCGTCCTTTATTATATCGGCGGAAATCATATTTATCAGGAAAAAGAGGAGCATTCTCTGGATAACGCAGATAGTCGAAATGCACTCCGTCCACATCATAACCGCTAACGACTTCCCGCACCAGTTTCATCAAATACTCCTTCGTTGCCGGATGTCCCGGATTGAGGAAATATTCGCGCTTGTAAGGAACGCATATTTCTTTCATCCGCTTGGTGACAGACTGACTGCCGAGCGAAGCAACATGCTTCTTATTCCCTAGTGGGATAGTTACCATCCAGGCATGACATTCCATCCCTCGCTTATGACATTCTTCAATGGCAAAAGCCAGTGGATCATATCCTGGATTTCCTCCTGTTTTTCCGGTCAGGATCGAATTGAAAGGTTCGATTGCTGAAGGATATAATACATCTCCACGAGTACGGGTTTGAAATAGGACAGTGTTGAAGTTGGCAGCCTTTAACTTATCAAGAATATCTATTAACTCTTCTTTCTGCTTGCGGATTGTTTGAGGGTTTGTCGCACGTGTGCGAGGCCAATCCAGTCCGTACACCGCTGTCACCCATGCGGCACGAACTTCGTGCTTGGGTTGCGCAACAATTGAGAGGAAAGGAAACAAAAGTGAAAGAATGAAAATAGTATAGCGCATATCCTTTATTTTTTGTTTTAAATCCCTGCAAAGTTAGTAAAAGTGTCGGTATTGTTGGGCTGTTTCGTGAGATTATGTTACATTTGCCAAGTTAAAAAAACGACACGCTATGATTACATTTACTCTATGCCTGCTGGCGTTGATAGTAGGCTATTTTACGTATGGACGCCTGATGGAACGCGTCTTTGGTCCTGACGACCGTAAAACACCGGCTCTTACCAAGGCGGATGGAGTGGACTATATTCCATTGCCCACTTGGAAGATTTTCATGATTCAATTTCTCAATATTGCCGGATTAGGTCCTATTTTCGGAGCAATCATGGGAGCGAAATTTGGTAGCTCTTCATACTTGTGGATTGTGCTGGGAAGTATTTTTGCGGGGGCAGTGCATGATTATTTTGCCGGAATGCTTTCTTTGCGTAATGGAGGTGAAAGCCTGCCGGAAATAATAGGGCGTTATTTGGGACTGACTACCAAGCAGGTGATGAGAGGATTCACTGTCATTTTAATGATTCTGGTGGGTTCGGTTTTTGTTGCAGGTCCTGCCGGATTGTTGGCTAAACTGACACCGGAAAGTTTGGATGCTACGTTTTGGATTATCGTTGTATTTGCATATTATATTCTGGCTACTTTGCTGCCTGTTGATAAAATAATAGGTAAAATCTACCCATTGTTTGCGGTTGCCTTGTTGTTTATGGCAGTAGGCATTTTGGTGATGCTCTATGTTAACCATCCGGCTTTGCCGGAGTTATGGGACGGATTGCAAAATACGAACCCGGAAGCGAGCGAACTTCCTATCTTCCCGATTATGTTTGTGAGTATTGCTTGTGGTGCCATTTCAGGTTTCCATGCTACGCAAAGCCCATTGATGGCCCGTTGTATGACTTCGGAACGGCATGGACGTCCGGTATTTTACGGTGCAATGATTACCGAGGGCATTGTTGCTCTTATTTGGGCTGCTGCCGCTACTTATTTTTTCCATGAAAACGGAATGGAAGAAAGCAATGCTTCTGTTATCGTTGATGCTATTACAAAAGAATGGTTGGGAGCAATCGGCGGAGTACTTGCCATTTTGGGAGTGATTGCAGCTCCGATAACTTCGGGTGATACGGCTTTCCGTTCGGCACGTCTGATTGTGGCAGACTTTCTGGGAATGGAACAAAAAAGTATGCGCCGTCGTTTGTACATTTGTATTCCGATGTTTATAGTGGCTATTGGTTTGCTTTTGTATAGTTTGCGTGATGCAAACGGATTTAATATGATATGGCGTTATTTTGCCTGGGCAAATCAGACATTGGCTGTGTTTACCTTGTGGGCTATAACAGTTTTTCTGGCGGTATCCAAGAAACCTTATATCATTACTTTGGTACCGGCACTGTTTATGACATGTGTATGTTCTACTTATATATGTATTGCTCCTGAAGGATTAGGACTCTCGCATACAGTCTCCTATGGCGTTGGTATAGCGTGTGTAATGGTTGCGACTGTTTGGTTCTATATCTGGATAAATAAGCAAAAAACAAGAAAATTATCAGAATGAAGAAAATAAGAAAATCAACAGGAGTGGCGCTTGCATTCCTTATTTATGTATCCGTAACAGCGGCTTATTTGTTGCCTCGTAATACGGAAGTCAGCCTGACAGAGAAAATAATTACGGTGGCAGTTTCTTATGTCATCGTCTTCCTTCTTTGGCTGGTGCTTCGGAAAAAGGAACAAATGCGTGAACGCCGCAAAAAAGACGAACAATCTATTCACTTAAAAAAGTAAGTTTATGAAGAAATTAGCTTTGGCTCTTTGCTTATTGGCAGTCTCTTTTACTGCACAGGCGCAATTTGAGAAAGGAACTACGATTATTAATCCTTCATTATCGGGGTTGGACTTTTCGTATAGTAAAAACGATAAAGCAAAATTTGGAGTTGGTGCACAGGTCGGTACATTCTTTGCCGAAGGTATTGCCTTGATGGTTAATGCCGGAGCCGACTGGTCGAAACCGGTAGATGAGTATACACTGGGTACAGGAGTACGTTTCTACTTCAATAAAACTGGTATTTATTTGGGTGGCGGACTCGACTGGAACCGCTTCCGTTGGAGTGGTGGAAAACATCAGACAGACTGGGGACTGGGCATCGAAGCCGGATACGCTTACTTCCTTTCGCGTACGGTGACCATTGAACCTGCCGTTTATTATAAATGGCGTTTCAATGATGGAGATATGTCGCGTTTCGGTGTGAAGATTGGATTCGGTTTCTACTTGTAAGAGAGATTGATTTTTTTCATATATTAAGCCCTGCAGATATAGAACTTCTGCAAGGGCTTAATTACATAGGGATATTCAGTAAATGTTCCTCTTTCTAAAAAATCAAGAGAAAAGCTTTGCTTTACGTGAGCTTTTCTCTTGATTTTTTCGTTCAACTCTCCCAGTCTTCTATCTTTTTTGTAGAATATTGTTTACATATTCTTATTTTTTCCTTCCCACCCATGCATTATGTACATGTCTTTTTTAGGGGAAGTTAAAACCTCTCCTGTTTTTCCTGTTATTTTAGTTAGATTATGCTGCCTTTCTTTTTTTCTTTTCGACCTTTTCTATCATACA
>NZ_GG774798.1:0-2098 GCF_000163675.1 Bacteroides sp. D22
ACACCCGGTGGTGTTATTAAAATGTTGCGCGATTACGAAAGAACGGAGGGAGATCCATGTATTCTCTAACATCAGCCAATCGCTACTATCTGTACCAGGGCTTTGTTCGTATGAACCTTGGCATTGACGGTTTATTCAAAATTATACGATCGGAAATGAAGGACTTGTCTCCCGTTTCCGGAGATATCTTTTTATTCTTTGGTAAAAACCGACAAAGTGTAAAAATACTGCGTTGGGATGGCGATGGCTTTCTTCTGTACTACAAGCGCCTCGAAGGTGGAAGTTTTGAGTTACCGACATTTAACCCCAATACAGGTAATTACGAGATTTCTTATCAGGTTTTGTCTTTTATTTTAAATGGAGTGTCATTAAAGTCTGTACGGTTGAGAAAACGTTTTAGGATCTAATTTAGCATTCTGATTATTAGATATTTGCGCTAAAGATATCATCCGGTTTATTTGGCCAATTCGTTGATTTTTTATATCTTTATGCCATGAAAAAGGATGAGATCATAGAGTTATTGAAGGAACAAATCAAGGGATTACGAGATGACAACAACAGACTCTTGGACCAAATAGATGCTTTGATAAAGGAGGTTTCTTCCCTTAAAGAGGCACTCCTTCAAAAAGGCGAATCTCTTAGCAAGCAACAGCGCCTTACTAAGGGACTCGCCAAACTTGTATCCAACACATCCGAACAGCAACAGGCTCCCCAATCTGCCATATCCGAAGAAGAGCGGCAGAAGATAGAAGCGGAAAAAGCAGATAAGCGTAAAGCAAGAAAGAACAATGGGGCCAAACGTGACATGCATTATGAGATGGAGGAAGAAGAACATGTCGTTTATCCCGATGATCCCGATTTTGACATCAATAAGGCCCGGTTGTTTACCACTGTTCCCAGAATATGCGTCCGCTATGAATGTGTACCCATGCGCTTCATCAAGCATGTCTACAAGATACACACCTATACGCAAGAAGGTCGCCTATTTGAGGGAAAAACACCGGCTTCGGCCTTCTTGAATTCCAGCTATGACGGTTCATTTATTGCCGGATTGATGGAATTACGTTATATACAATCGCTACCTGTTGAAAGAATCATCAACTACTTCGAGAGTCATGGCTTTACGCTGAAGAAACCTACGGCTCATAAGTTGATAGAGAAAGCCTCAAACCTCTTCGAAAATCTTTATAAGTGCATCCGGCAGACAGCTTTGAGTGATCCTTATAAGGCAGCCGATGAAACCTATTACAAAATACTCGTCCCGGAAAAGAACAGCAAGGGAAAAGGAGTCAGGAAGGGATACCTTTGGGTGGTTGTCGGCATAAACACCAGGATGATATACTTGCTCTATGATGACGGCTCCCGGTCTGAAAGAGTTATTCTTAACGAATTAGGCAGTTGCAAAGGTATCATACAAAGCGATGGTTACTCACCTTACCGGAAGCTCGAAAGCGATGCTTATCCCAATATCACACGCATCCCGTGCTTGCAACATATAAAACGGAAATTTATAGATTGCGGTGAGAAGGACCCGGATGCAAAAAGAATCGTGGAGCTGATAAACGCACTTTATCAAAACGAGCATAAGCATAAAGTTGGGGCTGAGGGATGGACGGTAGAACAGAATCTTATGCATCGAAAAAAGTATGCGCCGGACATACTCGGAGAAATAAAAGATGTGCTTGATGAAATAGAAGAACGGGGGGATTTATTACCTAAGAGCGAACTGCAGGAAGCCATTACCTATCTTCGCAATGAGTGGAATGCAGTGGTGGACATCTTTAATTATGGTGACACTTATCTGGACAACAATATGGTTGAACGGATGAACCGGTACATATCCTTATCAAGAAAAAACTCATTGTTCTTCGGCAGCCATAAGGGGGCCGAACGAGGCGCCATACTCTATACGATAGCACTCACTTGTAGGATGCATAAAGTGAATCTATTTGAGTATCTCACGGATGTGATAAACAGAACAGCCGAATGGCAACCGAACACACCAATTGAAAAATACAGGGAACTGCTTCCTGACAGATGGGAAAAGGCTAATGACTAAAAAGGGATCATTAGCCTTTTTATTTTAATACACTATATA
>NZ_GG774798.1:2363-103132 GCF_000163675.1 Bacteroides sp. D22
CGGCAGCCATAAGGGGGCCGAACGAGGCGCCATACTCTATACGATAGCACTCACTTGTAGGATGCATAAAGTGAATCTATTTGAGTATCTCACGGATGTGATAAACAGAACAGCCGAATGGCAACCGAACACACCAATTGAAAAATACAGGGAACTGCTTCCTGACAGATGGGAAAAGGCTAATGACTAAAAAGGGATCATTAGCCTTTTTATTTTAATACACTATATAGAATCGCGGAGACGCTTACTCACACTCTTCACTGTTCTTTTTATATGCCATAAGCTAAAGTAAATATGCTATAAGCAAAAACGAATATGCTATCAGCTAAAATTAATAAGCTCATAGCAAACGCTCCATCAAGTATTAACATTTGAGCTATCGACTATTAATACTTTGTATTTAGGCTATTAATACTTGAGTTGTTGGCTATATATACCCAAGACGCACGATATATATATCCAACGTGTTAGATCTATATGACCAATACATTGGATCTATATGCCCAACAAATAGGGTGTATAGACCCTTAATCTATACGATATAAGCGTCTTTTAGTCTGGTTATTTGAAAGAAAGAGAAACAATCTTGTTAATATCTGCTAAGGAGCTATATCGATAAAAAGCTATCTAAACTTGGGGGCTTACTAGTTCTTCGTTAACAATCTTAAAGCTTATAAGAAGTCTCTCTTTCGAGTGCAAAACTAAAAGACGCTTACTTTTATTTTGTGAAGGAGGTGAAGGATGATTCTTTATTATTTTATGTACCTCTTTCACCATAAACATCTGATTTATACTCATTCAACTAAAGGTGAAACCGGTGAACCTCCTAAATGAATTTTATAGTTACAAGTAGCTTTAGAAGATTTTGTCTTTTGCTGATCGCTGTAAACTTCAATTTATATTGATTTTCTTTTCTCTTTTCTGATTTTATATTCTATCTTTGCAATGCTCTTTATCAAAATCCACAGCAGGGGAACCTGCTGTATCAATGTGGCAGGCTTTTTTATGCTTGTCCTATCATTCTATATGGCGGTTTCGTACCCCCATGTAGGATGTTAATGCACCTACTGCCTGTTGTGGATGGTGAAGAGCAATGGGACAGGCGGAACCGCTTCTTTTATTTCTTAAAACTACCCTTCTGTATCGCCCCATTGAACTTAATTTATTCACCATTTAATTAAAATTCTTATGGAAGAAGTTTTAAGCAACCAGCAGGCTCGTCCGGGGGACGCGACGCAACTCATGCACGTTATCTTTTCATCCGATGATGAAATGATGTCTTTTTATCTGACTCTCAATCGTTTTATGAATCCTGAAAGCTATCTAGTGGAACGAACAGATCGAAAGAGACTGGAGGATTTAGCTAGTACGCTTTGTAGTAATGTGGCAGCCTTTGAAGCCATCCGTAATTATAAGTCGATAAGTGTGAAAGAGGTGATTAGAGGATTCGGGGCGCACATGATGAATACGCTAATCTCCAATACCAATCGTTTCCAAAGTGCCGATGCCGTGGGAACGTTAATGAATTGCATACTGAATACCACTAAAAACAGTTGGCAGTTTAAGAAAATGGATCGGAATAATGATATACATCTTCAAAATGTACGCTATTTGTTGAATCGGCTGGATGCGGCAGAATCTAATGAAGAGAAGAACTGTGAAGAAGTAGCGATATAAACAGTTTTCTCTAAAAATTACTTAGGAAACGCAAATAGAGGGTATAAGAATCGGAGATAATGTATAGATAAAGGCAAATGTAACGTAACATAAAGCATCTGTAACCTGCCCGATAGAAAAGGAACACAAGACGTTGTGCTCCTTTTTTATATTGTTGTAACTTTGCTTTCAGATAATATGATAAAGCTGATTGTTATGAGAAACACACTTTTTGGGATTCTATTCCTTTTTATTTTGCCTCTTCAGGCACATCAGAAACTTCCGTATTTGCAGAAACAGGGAAGTACCACACAACTTATGGTAGATGGAAAGCCATTCTTGGTGATTGGCGGTGAATTGGGAAATTCTTCAGCTTCCTCTATTGAAGATATTGAACGTATATTCCCGAAATTGCAACGTATGGGGCTGAATACGGTACTGGTTCCTGCATATTGGGATTTAACAGAACCACAGGAAGGTAAATTTGATTTTACTCTGACGGATAAAGTGATTCAACAGGCTCGCGCGAATGATTTGAAGGTGGTTTTCCTTTGGTTCGGTGCGTGGAAAAACTCAATGAGTTGCTATGCTCCGATCTGGTTTAAGGAAGATTATAAGAAATACCCGCGTGCCTATACGAAAGCAGGGAAGCCCCTCGAAATAGCCAGTTCCTTTTCGGAGAATGTGTTTCAGGCGGATAGCCGTGCTTTTTCCCAATGGATGAAACACATTGCTTCTGTGGATAAGGAAGAGGGAACGGTTATCATGATTCAGATAGAAAACGAAATCGGAATGTTGGAAGATGCCCGCGATTATTCCAAAGAAGCGGATAAACTGTTTTATGCACCAGTTCCGTCTCTTTTCATCGACTATTTGCAAAAGAACAAGAGATCTCTGCATCCCGAAATGTTGGCAAAATGGGAGAGCCAGGGATTCAAGAAGAAAGGTACGTGGCAGGAAGTGTTTGGTGCAGACGTGTATACGGATGAAATTTTTATGGCCTGGTCGTATGCGCAGTATGTAGAACGAATGGCAAAGTTAGCACGTTCTATCTATAATATTCCGTTGTATGTCAATGCAGCAATGAACAGTAGGGGGCGGAAACCGGGAGAATATCCGTCGGCAGGACCATTGGCTCATTTGATAGATGTATGGCATTATGCAGCACCCAACATTGATTTTCTGGCTCCGGATTTATATGATAAAGGTTTCGTTGATTGGGTGGCAAAGTATAAACTGCACAATAATCCTCTCTTTATACCTGAAATTCGGTTGGAAGACAATGATGGAGTACGTGCTTTCTATGTGTTTGGTGAGCATGATGCGATTGGCTTTTGTCCTTTCTCTATTGAAAGCGGTTCGGATAGAGCAGATGCACCTTTGGTACAGAGCTATATTAAATTGAAAGAACTGATGCCTTTATTGACAAAATATCAGGGTAAAGGAGTGATGAACGGTCTTTTGTTTGATGAAGAGAATAAAGAACGAATACTTTCATACGATGATTTGGAGATTACCTGCCGTCATTACTTCACTCTGCCATGGGACCCACGTGCCCGGGATGGCACTGTATGGCCTGAAGGGGGAGGTGTTTTGCTACGTCTGGCTCCAGATGAGTATATCGTTGCCGGCAGTGGCTTGGTACTTGAATTTAAGAAACAGGGGGAAAATAAAATGAAAAGTTCACCGGCATTGGGCGAGGATGGTTTTGCCAGTGTGGGCGGAAAGGCATCAAAAACGGAAAATAGCTGGCAAGGTGGTATGAGAGCCGGTATCGGTTCTGTAGATGAAGTTAATGTGAACGAAGATGGTTCACTGAAATATATCCGGCGCCTGAATGGCGATCAGGACCATCAGGGAAGGCATGTACGTATTCCTGTCGGAGAATTCAGTATTTTACACGTCAAACTGTACGAGTATAAATAATGTGACGACATGGTGCACCTTTGTTGGCTACATACGTATAGAAGAGTGGAGTCATTACTTGCCTAGTACCAACAGACTTTCCGGTCCCATATTGAACAACAGGTCTATGATACTCAAATTAGGAAGAAAACCCAGTTTGGGCTCGAAAACCTGATAGTAAGGTTGCGGAATAAACTCTGTATCCACTTCTCGGAAATCCTTTTTGGGATGAATGACTTCCCGAAAATCGAATTCTCCGGGAGCAAACTCCATCTTATATTCGCTAGTACGCTCCATAGTGGGGTGAATATCTATCAATTCACAGACCATCCGGCATAGTTCTTCGTTGAAATCGATTAAAAACTCGTATTTCTTTTCGTAGAAGGGACGGAAGTCGTCCTTGTAATATTCAAAGAAAGGAGTACTGTTGTAGGCTGATTCGATGGCGTTCCAGTGCAGATGTCTCCAGTTGCCGTGGTCGGAGATGCGGATATCTTTCATCGGACACTTCAATGTGTCGGGTTTTACGGTTGGGATAGAAAGAGCTAATTCGCCGGATGGGCCGGCAATGGTGCACCGGTTACGATAGGTTTGTTTGATATAGTGGTCGTGTTGCTCTACAAACACTTTGTCATAAGCCAGAAGTTTGGTATAATATTCGACGGGAGCGAGATAAGCTGAAGATAAATAAGCTATTTTCATTTCTTTCATTTTAATACGTTTAGGGGGCTCTATAATAAGGATATTAATTAAGGATATTATTAAGGAGTTATTTCTTTTATGTTCCGGAAGATTATTTCACCGTTCTGAAGAAACGGTTCCATCGGTATCCGTCAAACAAGCCTGTCTCTTTTTCTTTGGAGAACCAAATGATGGAGGCTTTCCCGATGATATGGTCTTGCGGGACAAACCCGAAGAGCCGTGAGTCGGAAAAGTTGACGGTATTGTTAGATCCCATCCAATAGTAATCTTTAGTGAAATAACAGTGTTGTGTAGGTTTGCCGTCTACGTAGAGAGTGTCGTTCTTTATTTCTGCCTGTTTGCCTTCGTGCATCACGAGGGTATTCCGCAGTAAGGTTATGTTCCAGGGATAGACCCGGATAAATTTCCCTTTTCCGGGAACAATCAGCGGATTCGGTTCGGCATCTTCCCTGTTTGACAAAGGTTGGACAAAACTCTCTTTCCCATTCATTGCCTGTTCCAACAAATAATATTCGTAACGGCTGAAACTACGCACATGAGTACTGTCATTACTTCCCATCAATCCGTCGTTGGTGATGGAAAGAGTATGCATGAGTGAGGTAATCAGATTTTCTTTTGACGCGGGGTACGAATAAAGCCTTTTCTTATCCGGATTGAATTGTGCCTCTGGAGAAATAACGGAGAAAAGAGAATCGACCAATAATGTATCTCCCGGAACTCCGAGGCAACGGCTGATATAGATTTCCCGGCGGTCGATGATAGGTTCCCGGATTCCAGCCGGATTATTGAACACTACAATATCTTGTTGCCGTACAGGACTTTCACACCAACGATGATAAGAAAAGAGCGACATGAAAGGAACTCGCAATCCGTAACTCCATTTGTTCACTAAGATACGTTCACCCTGGAAAATGGAGTTTTCCATACCGGTGGAAGGGATAAGGCAGGACGTAAAAGCAAATCCCCGGAGCAGAAGCACTACGACTACTGCTCCGGCAAATGCTAGTATCCATTTGAATTTACGAATGTTCATCAATATTTATCACCTTATCACTCTATTCTATCCGTACACTTATCAGTCTACCCACTTGAAGAGGCGGTTCCAGCGAATCTTACCGTCAAACCATCCACGGTCTTTGTCAAGCGACAGCCATACGACAATCGGCTTGCCCACTACGTGATCTTCGGGTACAAAACCCCAATAACGGGAGTCGGCAGAGTTGTGACGGTTGTCACCCATCATCCAGTAATAATCCATTTTGAAGGTATATTCATTGGTCTTTTCACCGTTGATGTAGATACCGTCCGGTTTCACTTCCAGCTTGTTGCCTTCGTAGGCTACGATGCAACGCTCATAGATAGGCAGGTTGTCTTCTGTGAGGGTAATGGTAGCTCCTTTGGCAGGAATCCAGATCGGACCGTAATTGTTGCGGTTCCATTTGGTATAAAGGTTCAGCGGATACATCTGTCCGGCGTATTCTTCCGGTTCCATTACTATTTTGCTGATTAGCTTTTTATTGCCAAGGAGAGTGTCATACATCTTTTTAGTCAATGGAAGATGATATACCGGATTCAGTTTGCCTTGCGCATTCCGGTTGTCCAGTCCCATATCCAATAATCCGCCTTCCCAGCCAGAGTCTTCTATCAGCATGGTGTCATCCTTGCTGATGCCTAATTCGCGGAGCATATCTTCCGGAATGTACGGGCCGGTAGTCTGTACGAAGTAGTTGAATTGCAGGTTTTCGGGGTTCTCAATCGCCTTACCGTCAATCATCACCTGTCCGTCTACAATTTGCAATGTATCACCGGGCAAGCCGACACAACGTTTCACATAATTCTCGCGACGGTCTACCGGACGCCACAGTACTTCACCGTAAGTACGCGGATTGTTTAGAATCTGTTTACGTCCGGCGTCATAGTAGAGGTCATAGATTGCACGTTGCTGTGAACGTGTCAGGCTATCCATTTCAATCTGTTTGGAGTAGATGCGTTGTCCTTCACCATAAGCCAGCGTATAGAAGTCCGTTGTCTGTTGGTAGTTCACTGCCACCGTATCTCCTGCCGGGAAGTTGAAAACCACAATGTCATTCAGCTTCACTTTGCCGAAGCCCGGTACCCGTTTGTATTTCCATTGTGGCCACTCGATATACGATTTAGTATTGAAGACAGGCAGCGTATGTTGTGCCAACGGCATAGAAAGGGGAGTGTTCGGTACGCGGGGACCGTAGCTCATCTTGCTTACATACAGGAAATCGCCTACCAGCAATGATTTTTCCAGCGAAGAGGAAGGAATCTGGTAATTCTGGAAGATGTAGATATTGACGAAGTAGACGGCAACCAACGCAAATACGATGGCATCCACCCAACTCATCACACTGCGGACAGCCGGATTCTTCGACTTCTTCCAAAAAGACCAAGGTATTTTCTTTGTGATATAAATATCGAAAATGAAAGGAACAACAATCAATCCCCACCAACTCCGTACCCAGAGGAGGAAGACGAGGTAAAGTAGAATAGCAATGGCACATTTGATCCATTGTGCGCGTGTGGCTTGTCTCATAATGTTATATTTGTTTAGAACTAGCTTCTGAAATCTTAGTCGTTCAAGAATGGGAATAAATCACTCATGCCCAAAAAACCTTCGTGTGTGGCAGTATATTCGGCTGCCAGTACGGCTCCCAATACAAATCCACCACGACTTTTGGCATCATGCGTGATAGTTATGCTGTCTACATCAGATTCATAGCGAATGGTATGAAGGCCGAACACTTCTCCTTCGCGGATAGAGGCGATAGGAAGTTCATTAGGGGCGCAATCGTTGGTTCCGCTAATGGTTCCGTCCGGTGCAAGGAAAGTGCCTTTCACCCATTTGTCCTTACGGTCCAGCTTTTCCAGAATACCTTCCGCCAATGTAATGGCTGTTCCGCTGGGAGCATCCAGTTTGTGGATATGATGTGTCTCGCTCATGGTGACATCATAAGCAGGGAACTGATTCATGATTTTAGCCAGATACTTGTTGACAGCAGAGAAAATGCTGACTCCCAGACTGAAGTTGGACGACCAGAACAGTGTTTTGCCTCCTTCAGTGCAGAGCTTTTTGATTTCTTCGCCATGCTCGGCCATCCATCCGGTACTGCCCGATACCAGTTTCACATCGGCTTTGAATGCTTTCATATAATTGCTGTAAGCTACCATCGGATTGGTAAACTCAATGGCCACATCGGCCGATTTGAATGCTTCCGATTCGAAGTCATCCTGATTATTGATGTCAATGATGCAGACGATTTCATGTCCGCGACTACGGGCAACCTTTTCTATCTCTTTGCCCATCTTTCCGTAACCGATCAGTGCTATTTTCATTGTTTTCTGACTTATATTCAAAATAATAGTCGCAAAGATAAGATTTTTATTACATTTGCAGCGCACATTAACGTCTTGTTAACATGGAACATCTTCTCCACTACGTGTGGAAGCATAAATTATTTCCCCTGAAAGTACTGCAAACCACCAACGGCTTACCGGTAGAAGTGATTGACTCCGGTCTGCAAAATCCCAACGCCGGTCCCGACTTTTTTAACGCGAAACTAAAGATTGATGGTGCCTTATGGGTAGGGAATATAGAAATACATACACATTCTTCCGACTGGTTTCGCCACGGACATCATTCTGACAAAGCATACGACTCTGTGATTCTCCATGTAGTGAGTGAAGCAGATACGGAAATAACCCGTACCAACGGTGAACAGATACCGCAACTATTACTTACCTGTCCGGACAATGTGCAATTACATTACCACGAACTTTGTGTAGCCGATCAGTATCCGGCTTGCCATCCCATCCTTGCCTCTCTTCCCAAACTTACCATTCATTCTTGGCTGACCGCTTTGCAAACGGAACGTTTGGAGCAGAAAGCGCAATTAATCACACAGCGTCTCAAACATTGTAACAGTAATTGGGAAGATGCATTCTTTATCACCCTTGCCCGTAATTTCGGTTTTGGCTTGAACGGAGATGCTTTTGAAACGTGGGCGGGACTGTTGCCGTTTCGTGCGATGGATAAGCACCGGAATGATTTGTTTCAGATAGAGGCTTTTTTCTATGGTTTGGCGGGATTGTTGGAAGAAACGTTTCTGAAAAAGGAACAGGAAGACGAGTATAGTCTCCGTCTTTGTAAGGAGTTCCGTTATTTGCAGCGGAAGTTTGAAATCAGGCAGGGGATGGACGCTACGTTATGGCGTTTTCTACGGCTTCGTCCGGAAAACTTTCCGCATATTCGCTTGGCGCAATTAGCTTATCTCTATCAGAAAGGGGATAAGTTGTTTTCACGTTTGTTGGAAGCGGAAACTCTGGTGGATGTGAGAAACTTACTGGATGCCCGTACGTCTCCCTATTGGGAAAATCATTATTTATTCGGGCGACCGTCTTCACAAAAGGAGAAGACGATGGGAGAGCGTTCCAAGGATTTGATTATCATTAATACAGTGGTTCCTTTTCTTTATACATACGGTCTGCATAAGGCAGATGAACGAATGTGTGAACGTGCCGGACGTTTTCTGGAAGAATTGAAGGCGGAGAGTAATCATATTATCCGCTCGTGGAGCGATGCCGGGCTTCCGGTTGTCAGTGCGGCGGATAGTCAGGCATTGATACAGTTGCAAAAAGAGTACTGTGATAAGCGAAAGTGTCTGTACTGTCGCTTCGGTTATGAATATTTGAGGAAAAAGTAGCTTCGAAAAAAAGGCTTTGGTCGATGAAATATGTATAATTTTACCACGTTAGTGTATTTTTCTATGTATACGTTTTTTTATTTTATCACTATCTTTACATTGTGCAATAAACAAAACATCTTATAGAAAGAACAATATTATGAATAAAATTATTAGCCTTTTCATTGCTGTATTTTTTAATGTATATACTTCTGCTCAGATAAATGCAGGAAGTACCAAAGAATCTTTAATGACTCTTGACGAGATGCCATCATGGATTTTAAGTAATATTCAATTTCCTCAAGAAGCGTACAAATATGGAATAGCTGGCATTGAACAAGTTTGTATTAGTGCATCTTGGGATGGAAAAGTTTTCATAACAAGCATACTGAATACATTAAATCCTGCTTTTGAGAAAGAAATTATGGATGTCATAAGTAAAGCTCCTCGATGTCGATATAATGGAAGTCAACCTAAAGATATATATAAATATATGCTAATTGATTTTCATCAATATATTCCTGAAGATAAACGGGAACAAATACAACAAGTAACTATGCATATTCCACCGCGTTTATCGAATATTCCTACGAGTCCTTTTAATAGCAGGGACAAGTTTGTTCAATGGATACACAACAATATTCAAATACCATCAACACTGAAATGTTATTCAGATACATTACTTTTTCAGTATACAATAACTAAAAAAGGAAAGGTAAATAATATATCTATATTACAGTGTAAGAATGATATTGTAAAATGTGCGATAGAGGATTTATTAAAAAAATCTCCTAAATGGGAACCGGCCATTGCTGATAGAACAACTCCAATTGATGTTACTATATGTGATAAGATTATTATAAAAACCGATAATGATGGAATGCTTTTGCCATTAATAGTGTATCGTGATGATGTTTTTTGTAATACAAGAAGCAAACCAACTGATCCGGATATGATCGTTTTTAATCCAGAAATAAAGGCAAAATACAATGAAGAGGGTAATTTCTTGAAAAATATTATGTGTGATGTTATAGTTGATAAAAAAATGGTTCTGAATGGCTCGTTTGTTATAGAAAAGGATGGTACGACTAGTCATATAGAAATTTCAAACAGTCCGGACGCGGAAACTGATAGTATTGTAACAGAAGCTATCGCTCGAACAAAATGGATCGCTGCGATGCAAGGAGAAAGCGCAGTACGAACGATTTATTCATTTGGGGTAAATAAGCAACCGCGAAAACAAAATCAATCCAGTAAGTATTCTTATTATGATATTTTCGGTAAATATTTTATAGCCCTCCAAGCTAATCCGATGCGTACGTCATATAGATTCATTCAGGGGGATGGAACGATACAGAACTATCCATTTAATAATCAAGGACTGTTTGACTATAAGGCTTATTACCAAGGAATGTTATATTACTACAAAAATATGGCCGGAAAGAATAGTAATATTTCAAGAGATTATTTTGATAAACTCTATAAAATGTATGCGGGATATTAAAAGAAAAGATTTGTGCAAAAAGACAATTTCAAGGAAAAAAATTTAGTTCCCAATATTAGATATTGCGGTCTCTATTAAGGAAGCCAAAGTCTGCTTATAGACTTTCTTCAGTAATCTAATGGGTTACAGATGGCAGATGTGTGATAGCTGACTTGTACTGTGGTAGATACTTATTGTGTTTTCTTTATATTCTTTTCTTTATGAAGAAACTCTAAAATTTCAGCTTCCATTCGTAAAGCTTTTGTTCCTTTTTTCTTTATCGGTTGTTTTAAAAGATAATTTCCCATGTCGATGGCTGCATTTATATTTCCTTTGTCTATATAAAGCTGGAATAATTTGTACGAAGGAGTGATATGATGTGGAATCATGGCAGCAGCCGTTTGATAGCATGCTTCAGCTTGAGCGTAATCTCTTTTTTGTTTCCAAAAATCTCCCATCTTGATATATAGTTCACTATTAGGAGCAATTCGGGCAGCTGTTTGTAATATTTGTGGTTTTGTATTTAAAGGATAATCTTCCAAACTACTTTTTGAGTAGATGTACATTAACTGTGGATTATAACAAAATAATGGGTATAATGTGGATAGTTGAGAATGGGCTTCTTCGGATATTTTATTTTTATCCACTATCCTGATAATTGTGGTAAAAGTTTTATGGTAAATATGATAGGACCAGATTGATATACATATAATAGAGATGGAGGCTATACTTCTAACGATGTATTTTGCTAAAATAGATATTGTAAACACTTTTATGGTTTTGCTTTTCATCATTCCTATTATGCTGATGAATAATATTTCTAATGGAAAAACCTGGCCAGGATAAGAAAAAAAAGAGAAGACTAGGAAAGTGGTTAAGGCGGATTTCAGACAATGGTCAGTATTATTCTTTTCTTTATAACTAAATAATGCATAAAACAACCATGAAACAACAACTAATCCAACTATTCCCTGTTCTGCTGTTATATATAAAAATTCGTTGTATGTATAAAAAATGTTGTCAGCTAATAATGTGTATGGAGAATTTGTAGCTTGTAAGAAATATTCAGCTTGGTAAAGCATGTAATTAGCTTGCCATCCTCCGGTCCCAATACCGAATAGAGGATAATCTTCTATCATCTTTATTGTGTTATACCATATTAGCAATCGGCCATCTGCCGAATCTCTTCTTATAAAGTAGATTGATATGATAAAAACGGTGATGATAAGCAGAAAACCTGATTTCAAAAGAGTTGGTTTGACTTTGATTGTATGTTTTCTTTTTAACCATTGCCATAGGAATATCATGCTTCCTACCAATGCAGCTGTCCACCCGGCGCGTGAACCAGATAATAGTAAACCATATAAAATAAAACAGGCTATCATGCAAAATGATAATATTAATATACGATGCTTGTTTTGTATGTTTTCATAAATGAAAAAAATAGATACTATCCAGCATACTGCTAATAATCCGCCTAATGGTCCTGGATTTCCAAACGTTCCTGTGATTCCGAAATCATGATGATTGCTCTCTAAATAATTCACTTTTTGAAGTGTTGAAATGATTACTTCGGTAATTCCCCAAATACAGACTATGTATAATAGGCAATAGCACTGTCGTTTTGGCATAATGCGTATACACGTATATATAAGGCATAATACAGTCACTCGCCAAATTGATGAGTAGTCAATAGGTACAGCTCTATTTAAGAACAGTAATATGCAAATTGATATAAGTAATATATCTTGTATTCTGATGTTTTCAATAGAATAGCTTTTCATACTGTTTATAAGGTACATTTAATTTAAGTGGAAATATATTTATATATGATTTATCCTAAAGATGAGCAATGTGTAATCTAAATTTTCCAGCACTCTTGGTTTTGTTTTACACAAAGAATGCTGGAAAATAATAATTTTCATAATCGATCGGCACTAATTTTTACAGAACTGTACCGTATAATAATAAAACTTCTTAATCTATATATAAATTCTTCTCATATCTTTTAGAAGTTAGTTTTCCTGTTTTTTCATCATTAGAATATGTTGAAAGAAACAAATGTGCCCTTACTACATTATTGGCTGGGATAGAATCCAAAGGATAGGAGAGTTCTATTCTTCCTTTTGGAGATAAACTCTTGTGTAATATCCATTTCCCGCTTTCAAGAGTAAATAGACAAATCGTCAAATCCGCGCTTTTCCCATTAGAAGATTCTGTTAAAACAATATAGCTTCCACTAAATTCACTTAACCGCCCTTGATTCATAACTAAAATTTCTTTGTCTGTATTATTAGTAAGTATAAGGGTTAAAGAATTATTCGGTTTATCATAAGAAAATTCAATTTTTACTTCTTGGGCGGTACAAAAAATAGAAATGCCCAAAAGTACAATACCTATAAATAAATGTTTACTTGTTATCATTTAATTTGTTTTATGGGTAAATCATTTTTATATCTTTTGCTAACTAATTTTCCTGTCTTCCTATCTCTAAAATATGTGGAGAGGAATAATCTAGCTCTTGTAACATTATTTGCAGGGATAGCTTCAAATGAATAAAAAAGTTCTAGTCTTTCGTTAGGGTTTATTGTTTTAGAACGGATCCACTGTCCATCTTCATAGTCATATAACGAGATGATTAGATCACTCTGTCCATTATCATGTTTTTCAGTTAAAATAATGCAGCTTCCAGATGATTCATTCAATAGGCTTTGATTCAATACTATTATTTCTTTATCCGTATTATTGAAAAGTTTTAGAATCAAAGCATTGTCTTGTCTATTATAAGCAAAAGTAATTTCTAAATCCTGTGTTTGTCCCTTGCTAGGAATTGACATACACAATAATATACTTATAAAAAAAGATTTAATTGTATTCATAATTTTATTTATTTGATGATTGTTCTGTAGCAATTATTAGAAGTTGTTCATAAGTCCATTCTAACCAAGTTCTTTCATTCTCATAATAATGTGATACCTCTGGAAAGTTTTCGCGTTCTGCTTTATGCGTCTCTAATTCATTTTTATAATATTCTATTGTTCCATAGCGATCAATGATTAATTCTTGCTTAAAATCAGCTTCTCTTGTTTCGGGAGTCATTATATATTTGCCATACATTATATCTAATCTTTCATTCAATATCTTTTCAATATATGGTGGAGGATTTAGGACAATTGTTTTTTCGAGAATAGTCATTTCAAGTTTTCCATAATGCTTATGGTCAATATGGTACATCTCATGCCATATTGTGGCTATTCTATCTATTTCTGTTAAATTACCTGAGCTAAAAAATAATTGACATAGTTGAAGAACTCCATCCTTGCTTGTACGTGCAGTTGAACGACAATAGTTTTGTTTTTCAATTGTGTATTTCGTTCGATCAATATTCTTAAGCTTTTCTAGTTGGATTAAAAGGCTATTTACTGCTTTTTTTTCAGCTGTAGATAAAGGAATAGATTTTTCATCAGAATTCTGGTCACCATTATTATTTTCTGTCACAGTATCATCTTCCGTACTCGTCGATTCCGGTTCTGTCGGTTCGGGGTCTATTGTTCCACTATCGGGAGGTGCTATGATTTCCCATTCATCGTTTCCGCCACTTGTTTCATTATTATTTGATTCTGGAGTAATTATGACTTCTTCAAGTGTCTCACCAATATAAGTGTAATCATCTTCATTACCATAATCATAATCGTAGTTATAGTCATCTTCTCCACGCGTTAAGACCATCTTTTTCTTTTGAATATATACAGTAGATGCTAATGCGCGAGCCTGCTCATACTTATCTGATAAATTAGTTTTCCCTGAAGCATTTAATAGAAATACCCCTCTCGTTTTTACTCCGTTCTTAAAAGTACTTATACGAGCTGTAACTTGTGAATATACACAGGAATATAATGCTACTCCTGTAAAACCACCCTTGTCTGCACAATTTATAAAGTTGTTACAAGTTTGTGCACCATTTCTACTATCATATAATTTGGAGGGTATCAAAGTTAAGATGTATTGATCCATTCTATTGCTCTTTACATCTTTTACTATCACTAGTTTCTGATATACATTGACTTTTCCTGCAGAAGGCTTGCCATTTCTTTCATCTACATAAATTGCTTTAAAGTGATAAGTCGGAGTTATAGGAATATCATAGCAAGCGAGTCCGTTGTTGGTAGAACTGACTGCTGCATCCCAGTTAGGTACGAAATCACCGGGGGAAACTGTTTTATTCCTTTTGTTATCCAATGAACGACTTAATGTTAAATTAGCATGAGCTTGAGTTTGAAAAAAGTTTTTAGCTTCTTGCAAACTAAAATCTTTCATGTCAGTCTGTAAACCTGATTCTAGCAAATCTTCATCTTTGCAATTTACTATACTAATGACAATTGCAATTACACATAAAACAGTATAAATATAAGTTGATTTTTTCATAAAATAATCATTTTAATCCTTTTCTTTTCATTTTTCTTTCAAAATCGTATTTCCACCAACCATACCATTTTTTATAATTATCAACCTTGAATAAAGGATTTACTGTCTTACAGAAGGTTTCACCTAATTGGGAGAGTTGGTCGTATTTATCGCTATCAGACAGTTTTTTCTGATTGAGAATCTTATATTCTTCAATTGCATACTTATTATAAGCTGTCTTGAATTTGTTTATTTGCTCCTGATTTAGCCCATATCTTGATTTCAAAGTATGATCTAATGCTGCATTATTTACTTTTTTCCACTTTACAGAAACAGACGGAACAGTCTTTGCTATTTTTTTTGCCATCTCATCATCAATAGCCATCAGTTCCACTTCCCTTTCGGCATTTTTTTTATTGCTATTGAGTATGTTTGCACGTTTTTGTTTATACGTATCTTCTATTTTTGCTATGGTAAAGGCATCTTTGTATGTAACTCCATATTTGTCCATATTGTCAAGTGCTCTGAAGAACAGTCTCTTATATTCGATATACCAAGTCCCATTTTCAGTTCCTAATATTTGTTTTATTTTAATATTTAGCTCGGATACCATAGTATCACTATTTTCATATTTTTCCCATGCTTCTCCAGTATCTTTATGCATTTTATCTCGTTCTTTGACCCATTCCGATTCGGCCTTATACAAAGCACGCATTTTTTCATATGGAATAAATTTGTTTTCACTTAGTATTTGGTAACGTTCCATTTCTTGGGTACAAGAGCTCCATTTTTTATGTTTTCCTCCAGAAAATGCTTGGCTGATTATTGTACCATATTTTTTATAAAGCTTTTTTTGTTCCGCTTTAAATTGAGTAGAGCTAATTTTCCGATTCTTTAGCTGGTCATTCTCTTTCTGTAAGGAGAATAGAATTTGTTCGTATTCATCTGCCTTTTGACTATTGATTTTATACGTTCTCATCATATATTCCTTGCGTTTACCGATGTTTACGCCCGGAATAATTTGTGAAAAGCCCACACTTCCTATTAAAAGTAAGGACAAAAACAAAGTAATTTTTTTCATAATTTTATTATTTAATAGTTAGAAATAATTTTACCACCATATCTGTTTCCCATTTTCATAAGTGAATGGACGTTCTTCACGGCCTTTAGTCAAATTGCGCAACCATAACAGAGCTTTTTGAGGTACGTTATCATAAACGACACTATCACCTATTGGTCGTTTCCGGCCTAAACTTATCCATTGATCCTGCCAATAAAACAGTTCATAAGTGTCTGTTGAAACTATTGCATTATCGTCATTACGTGGAGCAAATCCAATTTTTGAAATCTTCACAGGTTTATATAAATCCACACCAACCCATAAGTCTATGCCACCACTCACTTGATAATAGGTAAGTGGTTGTCCATCGAAAATATTAAGCATAGTACTGTCTTCGTATATAGCATCACAAGCTATAGGGTGGAATGGTAGAAGCTTTTCATCAGATTGATATAAACAAAATTCTGCGATACTAAAGGTCCCTTTTGGTTTTCTATAACGTATGTAACGATAGGCTTTCTCTGCAGATATTTCTATCTTTTGCATTTTGCTTTCCGGAGTTTTTGTTATTTTATAAAGTTCCGTTGCATCAGAAAAGTCTGCTTTATTTGCCCCTTCAAAAACTCCCATAATCATCAATTTTGAGAAATCAACAATTCGCATATTCAAAGGGAATTTGCGTTTACATACTACTCTTTCAAGATGTTTAGTGTCTGGTTTTATTTCCCTTACTGAATCCTCCGATACTATTATTGGGCTGCCTATTGGAATGGCCTCTTCATTTACCCAGTGAGTTGGGAGATAAACTATGCCATCACCTAAATCAATAGCTTCCTTATTACGATCAACATTGTATATATTTCCAGTCCCAATGTGATGGAATGTTTGAGAAGAGGAAAAAGCAACAGGTACCCATCTTTTTGGGGAAAATACAGATAAAAAATTTTCTTTTTCTTTATTTATATTAGTCGAGACTGTAACATCACAAGAGCCGATGTTGTGCAATTTTGTAACATCCAGTAGGTCATTGTGACGAAATAATTCGGGAATATTGTCGATGTGTTTGGCTAAATCTTGTATTGAATACATCTTACGATATATTTTAGGAGTTTTACGTGATAGGTAATAATCTCCGTTTGCTTGTTTGTCTGTGTTTTGTAATGGATATATTTTATTGTCTGGTAATATAATTGAAACAAAAGAATGTCCATTGTTATTGCTTCCCCAATAAGGTACAAATTCAAATGCGGCAGGAATTCCTACTGACCGTAAGGCCATAGTAACTAATGCTGTTCTATCATCACATTTACCATATCCTGTCTTTATTATTGATGAATATGATTTTAATGTATCTTTGTAAAATTCGGGAGATAGCTCTATTTTAATTTGAGCATTTATATTCTGTGCTGTTTGAATAATATCGTTGGTACATTGTTTCTCAAATTTTCTACTACAGTCCCATTTCCAATAATATTGTAATGATTCATCAGCGACTCTGTATGGTAAGATGTATTCGCAGAACTGTTCGAATGTATAATTTTTCAAATAAGGACTCTTTTCTTTTAAAAAGAATGAATGCTCTAGTGATTTTATGAGAGAGTCAGCTTTTACTATATCAATATCATATATTTTCTGTTCTTTGCCATTGATGGAATATTTGTTAGGCATATTTTCTATCAGAAAGCAAGCAGCTTTATATTTATCTTTGTCCTTATTTGTTTTATAATGTTCTAAAAAGCGAGTAAGTTCCTTTTTATTTGTTTGAGAATTGTTTGCTATTTCCCATGCTAGTTTTTCACTGGATGAAGTACAACTGAGTAACAAGAGAAGTAAAAATACGGTGTAAATTGTTTTCATAGTATTATAATGTTAAAGTGTATTCTTTGTTTGTATGTTGTTACAAAGGTGAGGAGAAATAAGTATTTAGGTATGAGTAAATGGTACATTAGTAGGATGAAAACGTACATTATTTGACCGTAGACGAATGGAATCGGATATTTCTTTAAAATCTTTTATTTAGAACGTAATAACGAAGTTTCTTTTGTGCCTTGATTTGAACCAATTTTAATGTATAAAAGTATTGCAAAACCAAACTTGTTACTATCTTTGCGCCGTCAATTAAACTATTAATTTATATAGTGTTATGAGAGCTAAAAAGTTTGTATGCTGCTTGCTGGCTATGATGCTGCTCGCAGGTGTTTCGTTTATCTCCTGCGGTAATAGTTCCAAGGCAAAAGCCGATAGTGAACTGACTACACAAGACGGTGAAGATTTCAAATCCTTTCTGGATAAATTTACTTCCAGTGCAGCCTTCCAGTATACTCGTATCAAGTTCCCATTAAAGACTCCGATCACTTTGTTGGCAGATGACGGAGAAACCGAGAAAACATTCCCTTTCACTCGGGAAAAGTGGCCGTTGCTGGATAGCGAAACCATGAAGGAAGAACGTATCACCCAGGAAGAGGGAGGTATTTATGTTTCCAAGTTTACGTTGAATGAACCGAAGCATAAAATCTTTGAGGCAGGCTATGAAGAATCCGAGGTTGATTTGCGTGTCGAGTTCGAGTTGCAGTCGGACGGGAAATGGTATGTGGTAGATTGCTATACAGGTTGGTATGGATATGACTTGCCGATTGGAGAGTTAAAGCAGACTATTCAGAATGTGAAAGAAGAAAATGCCGCATTCAAAGAAATACATCCTTAGAAAGGAGAAATAAGTATTAAGTATCAAGTGTTGAGTATTAGCCAGTCATTTGATGTTAATACTTAATATTTGATACTTGATACATGATATCGATTACGGTTCTCCGACATAATATCCCAGTTCAGATTCTTTTCCATCCACCATCTCTCTGACAATACCATTTTTGGTGTTGAACTCTTGATAGAGTTCTTCATAATCACGTGTATAGTCTGCATCGGGGACTACGTTAACATCAAATTTAAGTTCGGCTCTCCCGTCGGGGAGCATATTGCCGAAAATCCGGATGCGGTGAACCACTTCGCCTACATTCTTGATGCTGTTGTAGGTTGCTTTGAATTGCCTGATACCGTCTTCGGGAATGATGATATGCGAACTTTTATCCAGAATGATACAGCCACAGGAAGGTTGCATTTCTGAAATGATTAACGGAGCGTCTCCCGTGTTGGTGATGGTAAACATGATATCGAGTTGCTGACCTTGCTTGATAGGGTAATAGTGCCTGACGGAATCTTTTATCGTCATGCTGGTGGGACGTACTTCCTTTCTGCACCCTGTAAAGTAGAGCGGAAGTGCCGTCAGTAGTAAAATATAGAATATAGATTTATTCATTGTTGCCATTTATTTTTGTTATATCACTTTTTCAGCATTTAAGGGATGAATGCAATTTCATCGATACCCATTTGCGTTCCCGGCTTCTTTAAACAACTGATTTTTATGCTTAATTGTTCTGTTCCGTTCAAGTCTGCCGGAACGGTGGCTTTCATCATTTCTCCTTTTTCTGGGGAGTCTTCCGGTTTCAGGTCTATTGTTTTATAGGCTACTCCGTCTTTCAACAGTTGAACTTGCTGTGGAGCATAGATGCGATGGCGGGGAAGATTCAAAAAACTGATATAGAATGTTCCTGATGCATTGAGTCCTTTAACCGGCAGGTTGATGGTACATTCTTCTCCCGGAATGATAACCCAACCGCAATGATAGTCTCCGGGTAAACCGTGAGTGCCATCGGTCAGTTTCTTTGAATCATTTTTATTTAGTTTAGGGGTTGCGGAAGGATGCATTCCCAGAAACAAACTTTTCTTTATGTCGGAAGCAAGTATATATTGTTCCCATTCCTTTATATAATAGTCAATCTCATAAGCTGACTCATTATAATATCCCATTCCGGCAAATGCTTGATGCTCTTTGAGCTGGGTGACCCATTTACGAGCTTGGGGAAGCGGTTGAATATCCTTTCCATTCCGCTTGGCATATCCGTAAGCGTCGAAACTGTGGTCACGTGCTAATTCCATGCGCGTGAAAGACAAGGCGGTCTGGAGCTCGTGCAGCTTTTTGCGCTCTTTCCCTTTTGCTTCGGATACAAAATCTCCCATTTCATCATAGAATTTGATAAACTTCTCCGGATAGAGGAATCCTTTTTCCGATTCTCTGATACCGGCGTAAAGTCCGAGCCGCTTTCCGGATTGGGCGTTGTTTTCTAGCTCTGTGTAGTAATCGTACAGCCATTTTTTGGATACCGGGTATTCCTGATTGAAATAGCTTTTAATTAACTCATCAACCGGAAGTTCCGGGTTGATAAGAAGGGCTGATAATACAAAAGTCCTCATTTCATCGAAGGAAGAATAGCTGTAACCGCTTCCGTTGAAGAATATGCCGCTGGCTCCGTGTTGTTTGAAAAGTTGGAGTCTTTGCTGGGCTATCTTTAATATGGGGAAAGGAGTGAGGTAGTCGTCGAAGTTGTTGATATAGTCCCATATATAGATGTTGTTCGTTACTTTCTTCCAGTTGTCGAGTTGTTCCGCAAATTTCTTGTCTTGCTCGTCCTTGCCGTCTGTCCGGCGGAGCGGGTAGTCGATAGTGCTGACAATTACCCCGACGTTGGACGGGAGCTGCTTGTCTGTGACTTGTTGCGTGGTCAGGTAGGAAGTTGTAAAGAACGTGTGTTTGGGAAAACGCTGCGACAGGCGGAGGATCAGTTCCGTAACGGCGGGAGTTGCGTTCTTCTCTGTATTTCCCAATGCGGTGCAGGTGGCACACGTACAGGCATACGGAGTATCATCCGGTGCGATTACAAAACGGAAATTCCCCTTTTCACCGAAGTTGTCTACGATGTAATTTTCTATCTGGCGATACATATCCTCGGAAGAGAAACACAGTTGTGAGTTATCTGTCTTCCCGTGAATGGTGGCATATACTTTCTCTGCATCTTTTCCCAATACTTTTCGCAGGTTGTGTCCCCATATTCCCCAGCTGTCGTCAAAGTTGTTCAGGCCGATAACGCCTGTATGATCGGAGTTCAGGCCGTATGGAGAATAAATACTTTGATAGTCAAATGCAAAAGCTCCGCAAGTATCGTTGAGATTGATAAGGGCGGGAGGAAGATCCGAACCGTCTATGCGCGGGTCTTCTTTGCTGATCTTCTTTATCAGCTGGTATTGCAGCCATAACATTTGTTTGTCGTCACTTGCGGTCAGTCTGATATCCGAACCTTTGCAGGCTACTTTGAATCCTCTCTGCAATGTTGGGTCTATCTGTATGATGATGCGCCACATGTCCATTTCGGAAACGCCAAAAGCTACTATTTCATCGTCGTTTGCACGCTTCTTGAGATGCTCGTACAGGTATTTCGCCCACCGGGTGTCTCTGTCGGTCGGATCCTCACCAATGGTGACGAGATACCCTTCTTTAGATGGGAACATCTCCGTGCGTGCCTGCATACGGCAGCCGGATAAAAGGCAGCAAATACATATCATTCCTGCCAATACAGGGCCAAGCGTATCAGAATGAAATATAAACTTGTGCATAGATGTTATATAAGTTTTTATAGCGTGTCGATATGGATTCTATCTGGTTGGACGGACTTATCCCTCGCACCGTATTGGTTTGGTTATAATAGGTGTTCCAAGTGCCCATCAAGCCTATGGTAATGTTGGGACTGACCATATACTGACCTCCCAATCCCACCATGGTATTGGTGTGAGAGAAAGAGCCGGGCAGCGCATAGTCCAGTACGGCCGTTTCCGGTGCCGATCCGATGCTTGCTATGGCGTTGATATTTGTCTTTGTATCGCTCGCCGGGAAGTATTTGGCGCCAATCTGCGCATTGTAATAGAAGTTAGAGTTGAAGAAGTGCATATCGATCTTCGTGTTGAGACGAACCACTTCAATGGTCTTGGCTAATTCTCCGCCTACAGTGAGTAGGTTAGTCTTTGACTCATTCCAACCCGTAAACAGATAGCCATTGTCTCCGGTGCCGCCTGCAAAGAATTCATCGTTCCATTCATAACGCTTTGTGTAGGCGGCTACCCGTCTATAACCCACATGTGCGCCTATTTCCCAATCATTCTTGAGATAATGCCGTAAAGCGACATCAGCCGTTATGTCCGGGAAGTATTTGGTCGCAAAGGCTGCATTGGCCGTGAGGCTCCACTTCGGTGAGAAGTGATGCGTCCACTCACCTTGTACCTGAATGCCAACCCCTCCTGGTGTCTGTTCTTCAGCCTCCATGCTGTCGCTTGCCGAGCCACTTCGCCCTGCATAGTTGAGGCGTCCTGTGTAGCTGTTCTTCTGGCCTTTTCGGGTATATTCGGCTGTTGCAACAGAGGTAATGATATCTTCTTCTCCGTAGCGTGCACGGAGGTAGGTCAAAGCAATCTCATTCTTGAGCATCATGCTTCTAAGGCCCGATAAGTGTCGTTGGAAAGAGCGATATTCCATGATGGATGGCTCGTAGTACTTTTGGTAATAATAGGCTGAATCCGCTTGACGGTTGGCTTCATATACCACTCCCTTGGTGTACTTCAATGATTTGTTCTGACTGTCGTAAAGCAAAGCTGTATCAAGAACAGCGAGAGCCTTTTCCGGTTCTTTCGCCTTTGTCAGTTGCAGGGCACGGTATTCACTGCTCTGTGAGAATGCGCCTATAATCTCTTTGTTGCTCGGGTATTTGTTGAGTATCGGCTTCAGGAATTCCAAAGAAGCTTCGTATCTCTTGTCACGTTCAAGCACGGTAGCTCTTTTAGCCTGATAGAATGGTTCTTCAGGATAATAATTGATTCCTTGTGCTGTATATTTCTCGAATTCATCGTATTTTCCGAGTAAACCGGACGAATTGATGGCATACCGTAATCCGAGATCGCTCGATGGATTCAGGCTAATTAGCTTAACAGATTCCTCGTATGCTTTCTTCGTAGCTCCGGCTTCCATACATTTCTTGATGTACGGCACTGCTAGTTCCTCGTATCCGATAACATAGAAAATGCGCATATCCTCATCACTCTGCTCGATGACAGATAGATACAGTTGCAAAGCCTCTTCGGTTTTATCCATTTTATCGAGAATAAATGCCCTTTTCAACGTGCCGTTTTCGTAATCAGGGAAGTGAAGAGTGATGGTGTCCAATGTTGCAAGTGCTTCATTGTAACGTTTCATATTGATATAGCAACTCAAGGCTTTTTCCCATGCGGCACCGTTCACTTCATTGTCGTCTACATGTTTTTGAGAAACGAACAATACGTGCGGCAATGCTTCTGCGTACAGACCAAGTTCCATCAGTTTTTCAGCTTTCTTCATGTGTTGTGCGCTCATGGCAAGCGTAATATCATAATCATCAGGATACATCTCATACATCTTTTTCAGCGTTGAATAGGCAAGATCATCCTCATTCATCTGGCGATAAAGCATATATTCTTTATAAAGAATTCCTTTATCATTGTTGCCATATTGTTTTTTAGCTTCTCTGATATAGAAGAGTGCGTCATCGGTATATCCCCGGGTGACGGAAGTGTTCAGCAGGTAGTCTAATGCTTCCTTGTTCTTATTACCTCCTTCGTAGGCCATGCCATATAATACATAAGGATCCCGCTGCTTCTCTGCTCGGGCAGCTTCCATCAATAAGTCGTTGTACATACGCCGTATGGCAGGACTGTTGTTTCTTCGCATTTGCTCGCGTATAAACACCAGAGCTTCCGGATAACGTGCCAATTCACTAAGGATACTCGCCCTTTTGACGATAAGCGCACCGCTTCCCGGTATGGCAGCCAAACCGTTGGATGACCAGCCTAGAGCAGCTTCCCGGTTTCCTTCCTGTAAATGCAGGTTAATGATGTCCAGATAATATTCTTCGTTTTGAGGAGATACTTTGATGAGCTCCGTCAGCTTTTCGATAGCCTCTTTTCGGTTACCGCCTTTTTTCATTTGCTGGTAGCCTACCTCCATGCTGTAGATATAATCCTTCCTTAGAATGGTATCGTTCGGGTAAATCTGATTGATTCGTTTCAACAGACGATCTGCTTCCACATCGTTGTTCTGCTTGCGGTACAGTTCAATCTTTCTTCGCCATAAACCTCTCCAATACGGATTCACTTCCAGCAACTCATTAACGTAACAAATAGCACTGGAGTAATTTTCGGTGATATCTTCCACGTCTACCAGCAGGTGTTTGGCATTGACGTTGTTATAATTGTCGTCTATTGCTTTAACAAGATGATAACGCGACTGGTCATAATTCTTTTCGTGAAACCAGTATTTGCCCATGAGCCATTCAAGGTCAGAAACATTCGGGTATTTCTGAAGGCCCTCCTCCAACAGCTCTTTCCCTGCTTCCCATTCCTCGTTCGCAAAATGCTCCTGTACAATCTGGGCATATTGCTCCGGTGTCTGGAATCCGTTGTCGGTCCCGGAGGAAGAGGTTATCAGTAAAAACAGACAACCTAATATGGTGATCTTATGGAGAAATTCTCTGTTCATTCTATCTTGTCTTTAATCTTTCTTTCTTGTTTAAATCGTAGCAGGTTCGGGCTTCATTGCCGTTATATCAGTACCGTCTGCACTTTCTTCTTTCTGCTTGAATCCCTTACGTTCCATGTTTTTCCACTTGAAGTCTCTATTGGTCAGATAACTGAGGTATCCTCTCAATGAACAGAAAGTGATGATGGGATGATAGAAGATAGGCTCTAATATGGATGCAATGATAATCCACAGGTATTCATATCCTCTTTTATATAGCATCCCGACATAGTAGTCGTAGGTAATAACAACGATGGAAAGGAACTGGCAGAACGTATAGATCGTCAGGTAAATCATCCATGCCGTGTTCCAGTTGACTGCTCCTGTAAAGGCCAGATAGATAAATACTATCAAACCGACGAGCTCGATGATCGGCGCTAGAAACTCAAAAACGAACATATAAGGCAGAGTTAACAGTCCCATCTGTTTATACGTCTTTTTGAAAATCATCTTACGATGGATATTAAGTGTCTGGAACAATCCCCGTGCCCAACGGGTACGTTGACGGTAAAGCATTGCCAGGTTGGGAGGTCCTTCCGTCCAACAACAAGTATCAGGAATCTGTACGATCTTATAAGGACGGGAGAAGTCGCACATATATCCTACCATGCGGGTAATGAGGTCCATGTCTTCGGCAAAAGAGGGAGCATCGTATCCTCCGGCTGCAATCGCTACCGAACGATCGAAAAGACCGAATCCACCGGAAACATTCGGCATACCATTGATAGCGGACCATCCCATCTTACCAATCAGATAAGAGCGCATATATTCCAGATTCTGGAAAAGTGGAATCGGTGTACGGGGAGTTCTAACGTCTATGATTTGTCCGTCTTTCACGACGCATCCGTTAGCCATCAACATCGTTCCGCTGACTGCAATTACTTGTTTTTCTGAAGATATAATGGGCGAGATACAACGATAAAGAGCATACTTTTCCAAAATGCAATCCACATCCGTGCAGATAAAATAAGGATGAGAAGCAACGTTGATACCCGCATTGGATGCATCCGCTTTGGTTCCTCCATTTTCTTTGTCTACAACGATGAGTCGGCTGTATTTCGGGTTGGAGGATTTGAGGAGTCTTCGGAACGGTCTGGTTTTGATTCGCTCGATATAAGCATAGGGCACTTCTACCAGTTCATAATATTCGGTCATCTTTTCCAATGTACTGTCCGTACTTCCATCATTTACAATAACCACCTCGAAAAGCGGATATTCCAATGCAAGCATGGAGTTCACATTATCAATGATTGTCTTTTCTTCATTGAAGGCAGGAGCAATTACCGAAATGCCCGGTGTATAGGGGGATTCCTTGATTGTTTTCCGCATATAGCTTTCCACATAGTAATCCTTTCTCCGTTTTAGAGAAATGAAAGAGAGGAAGGCGAATGTGACGAAGAATATCGCCAGCATGCTCGTATAAAAGAATACGAAATAATTGAAGAATGTAAATATTATATCTCTCATGTTCTCTAGTTTAACTGGTTGATTAACGGATGCTTGGTGTGGGCAAACAATATAGCTGTGTGGGAATCTGCTTTTCTTTCCAATTGATCGAATGTTTTCCTTCCCATTGCACTATACTCATAGAGGGCTTTGAGTATGACTCTCTTGGTTCCCCAGTTATCTGCTTCATCATAAGCATTGTAAAGAAATCCTAAAGCCTTATCGGTCTTTAGATCCGCAATAGCCGAAATGATTTGTCGTTTGACTTCTTCCGGTTGTACATTATACATTTCAATCAGCTTAGGTTCAACCTCTTTGTATTTTAGTTTACCTAAAGTCTTGATCGCTTCACCTCGTATTTCCACAGAACGGGCATTGAGTTGCTTCGCGAGAATTGGGGCACTTTCGGTTTCATTATATAGCCGGATTTCGTTGATAAAGAATATCTTAACGTTTTCTTCAGCTGAAGTATTCACCCATTTAATAAAGGTGGGTGTGTTATATCCCACTTTCTTACGGTGCTCCAAGATAGCGTGTAACTCCATCATGTCCCATTGCCTTAACTTCATGCCGATGTCTTCGTCGAAGAAGCGGAACGGGTCACCCTGGCTTAACCACATATAAGTATAGCGTGCCGAGTTTCTTAGTTCTAGTTCACGATGATAGAGGAAACGGACCAATACCGCTTCAGAGGCATAGCCATTGATGGACTGAATAAGTTTCAGAGCTTGTATCTTTGATCTTTTGGAACCGAATTGAAGTTCGCGTTCAAGGAAACGTGTGATTTGGAATACGGTTTGAATCGTTTGATAGTTTAGTTCATTGATCTCATCTTCATGCACACTCTTGATTTCTGTTAATAGTTGAGTGATAATGCGTAACTCGTTAGGTTTCGGGCGCTTTTTCGTATCATATTCTAATCTGTCAGCTATCTCTTCTTCACTCAATGTGTTGGAATCTAGTGAGATAGATTTCATTTCTTCATAATACTTATCAAATGCTTTATTGTATTTCCGCTTCTCTTTTCGCCTTTTAAATATACCATATATAATATGGAATAGGAGAAATAAGTACGCAATAATACAAAACATTACAGCAATTGAGCATATTCTTATGATTAAAGGATAGCCAATAAACTTGTAATATATCCAATAGAAATAATATTCTATGTAATCTATACCATACAGTACTTGATCCATTTCCCTTGATATATTTATATATAGAACTTGTATATTCGGAATAAAAGCTCTATATTTGTTGTATTGAATGTTCTGTCTAATGCAAATATACGAAATAACTTGTATATATTATCCAGTGTTCATGAACAGGCCTTTTGAGCCCTATTTTAGCTCTTGTGATTATTCTCGATGGAAAGGATTGAAATTACAAATAAAGGCAAGCAAAAAGCTATTAGGAGTTAAATATATTTTTGATAAGTTAACAAATGGAGCCTGAAAATAAGTGTGATAAGCCAGGTTCTCATGCGAAACAAAAACAAACAATAAATTTAAAAATTAAATTAAGATGAAAATTAAAAGTTTGATGTATGTCCTTATGGGGACAATGTTGGTTACTACTTCCTGCTCTGATAATGAGTTGGAAAAAGGTAAGGATGGTTCGGGAACTGTTGACCCGGTAAATGCTTCTGCACTTGTGAATGTATATTCCGATAAAAGTGGTTCTGAAGCGAGTCTGCTTGTGGGAGATGTATTAGTGAAAGATTCCCGTACTCTTACGTTGAATGTTCCTGCTGCTTGCGAGAAAGTGTATATGAAATACAATACAGTTTCGGGAACAGAAGCTACAAAAGAATTTGCTTTGTCTCCTGTTAGTCGTGGTGTAGATCAGAGTACTGGTTTCAATTTTGAAACAAACCGTCTGGCATCGGTAACTCTTGCGCTTCCTGAAGATGCAGTGCAGCCGACAAATGAAACGGACCAAGGCTATCTTTTCTATCATAACACAGGTGTGGTGATGTTCGAAGATGGTTGGCCTATTCAACTGGATTCATGGTATGATGAAGATTTCAACGATGTTGTATTCGAGTATGACTTGAAGGTGACTGAATGTCATAGTCAACAGATGATGGAGACTGTAGGAGGTAAAGAAGAATTGTTGTTGACTTTGGATGTTCGTGCTGTAGGTGGTATATACCCGACTGTGTTAGGTGTTGTACTGGATGGTTTGAAAAGCGAGTATGTTGATCGGATTACTGCAAGCCTTGTACTAAAAGGTGGTCAGGGAACAATGACAGACTTAGCTAAAGAGGAACTTTCTACAAAAAATATAGTGAAAGTTGAAAATAAAAATTGGAATTGGAGTAATGATACTCGCAAAGAACCGCGTTTCGCAATATTGACAGTGGATAAAGCACAAGCGGAAGGAACTGTTATTACACTGGATGGTTTAACTTCTTTGATGGATAATAATCAGGATATGTTTCAGGTAACACAAGGAAAAGTAAGAGAAGGACTACCTATGTTGCGTGCTGAAGTTAGACTGATTGGTAAAGAAGGATTAACTGGAGCCGAAAGAGATGCTCAGCTTGCAGCATTTAGAGAGTTGATTTTAGATACTAATAGACAGAATTTCTTTATTAAGGTGAACGGTGGTAAAGAAATACACATGAGGGGTTATGCACCGACTTCTGCTTACAAAGCAGAATATGAAGCATTGGTTGCGGGTGACACTACACTGGATGCAAATGTTTATTATTCAAATACCAAAGGTTCCACTTGGGGAGTTAAACTTCCGGTTGGCACACGTCATGCTTATGAACGTGTACCATTTAGAGAAGCATATCCTGATTTTACTAAATGGGTAGATAGTAAGGGTGTTTCAAACCAGAAATGGTATGAGAACTTTGTTGATGAAAAAACTATAAGATATTGGTAATGCAAATTATCAGTCAATACGTTATTTGAGTTATTTTGTACAATTTGAACCCCTCTTTTTTCGAAAAGAGGGGTTTCTTTGTATTCGGAAGAATAATCTTTAAACTAATACCGTAATGACGAAGCGATTTTTTATAGGCTACAGTTTGATTACTTTTTTTCTCTTAAATAGTGTGGTGCTTTTGGCACAGCACAAAGCTTCTTTTGTGCAGCAATGGAAAATAGAAGATGCATCCCATGCTTTGCAAATAATAGAAAGTGCAGATACATTAGAATTGATAGTTCCGGACGGACTGACTATGTGGTATCGGCAACGATTGACGGGCGATTATGAAATAAGTTATCGTATTTGTATGGTGATGCAAGGTGGAAAGTATGACCGCTTGAGTGATCTGAACTGCTTCTGGGCTGCCAATGATCCTAAATACCCTGATGATCTTTTTGCCCGTAGTCAGTGGCGTGACGGCATCTTTAAAAACTATAACACATTAAACCTTTTCTACGTTGGATACGGAGGAAATGATAACTCAACGACCCGTTTCCGTCGATACAAAGGAGAATATTATGGAGTGGCAGATGACAAGGTGAAACCTTTATTGAAAGAATATACCGATGCCTCTCATTTACTCGTCCCCAATCAATGGTATGAGATTCGGATTCGAGTGGAAAAGGGAATCACAACTTATTCTGTGAATGATGAAGAGTTGTTCCGCTATACCCTTGCGGGTAGTGAAGGTGACGGATACTTCGGTTTACGTCTTTTGCAGAATCACGTACTCTTTACAGATTTTAAAGCGACTATACTTTGACTTATATACTGAAAACCTAATAAGACTATATTTCCATGATGAAACAACCTTTTACTAAATTTGGAGTGACAACTCTGTTTTCTCTTTTGTGTTCAGCATTCCTTCATGCACAAGTTGTAACAGATGAACGGATGTTTTCTTTTGAAGAACCGCAAATACCGGATTGTATCACCGCTACCCATTCCCGCCTGTCGGTATCTGATCTGCATTATAAAGATGGAAAACATTCGTTGGAATGGACATTTGAACCGGGTGGTATATTGGAACTCAAGAAAGACCTGAAGTTTGAGAAGAAAGATCCGACCGGCAAGGATTTATATCTTTCGGCTTTTATTGTGTGGGTTTATAATGAAGTTCCCCAAGATGCGACCATTGAGTTTCAGTTTCTGAAAGACGGCAAACGATGCACATCTTTCCCTTTTGGTATTAATTTCAGTGGTTGGCGTGCCGCATGGGTTTGCTATGAACGTGATATGCAAGGCACACCGGAAGAAGGCATGAATGAACTCCGGATTATTGCTCCAAATTCAAAAGGAAGCCTTTTCATCGATCATTTGATTACGGCTACTAAAGTTGATGCACGTCAACAGACGGCCGATCTGCAAGTTCCTTTTGTCAATGCCGGGACCACCAACCATTGGCTGGTTGTCTATCAACACTCGCTTTTGAAACCGGATATTGAATTGACTCCTGTAGACGATAAGCAAAGAGCAGAAATGCAACTGTTGGAAAAGCGTTTTCGTGATATGATCTACACGAAAGGAAAAACGACTGATAAAGAAGTAGAAACCATCCGCAAGAAATATGATTTCTATCAGATAACTTACAAGAACGGCCAAGTATCGGGAGTACCTATTTACATGGTACGTGCTTCAGAAGCTTATGAACGGATCATACCAAACTGGGATAAAGATATGCTGACTAAAATGGGAGTGGAAATGCGTGCTTATTTCGACCTGATGAAAAGAATTGCCGTTGCATATAATAATGCGGCAAATCCGGTGATTCGGGAAGAAATGAAGAAGAAGTTCTTAGCAATGTACGATCATATAACCGATCAGGGAGTAGCTTATGGTAGTTGTTGGGGAAACATCCATCATTATGGCTATAGTGTTCGCGGTCTGTACCTGGCATATTTTCTGATGAAAGATGTGCTTAGGGAAACCGGGAAACTTCAGGAAGCCGAACGGACATTACGCTGGTATGCGATTACTAACGAAGTATACCCTAAACCGGAAGTCAATGGAATTGATATGGACTCTTTCAATACACAGACCACCGGACGCATTGCCAGCATTTTAATGATGGAAGATACACCGGAAAAACTACAATATCTCCGGTCTTTCTCCCGTTGGATTGATTTTGGTTGCCGTCCTGCATTGGGATTATCCGGTTCGTTTAAAGTAGACGGAGGTGCTTTCCATCATCGAAATAACTATCCGGCTTATGCTGTGGGCGGACTCGATGGAGCAACCAATATGATTTATCTTTTCAGCCGGACGGAATTTGCTGTTTCCGAGTTAGCTCATGAAACAGTGAAAAATGTACTGTTGACCATGCGTTTCTATTGCAATAAGCTGAACTTCCCTCTTTCCATGTCCGGTCGTCATCCGGATGGAAAAGGTAAACTGGTTCCTATGCATTTTGCTATGATGGCTCTAGCTGGTTCTCCCGATGGAAAGGAGGAATATGATAGTGAAATGGTTTCTTCTTACCTCCGTCTGATTTCAGACCCAAGTATTGCAAATGACTCTCCCGAATATATGCCTAAGGTTTCAAATGCTGAAGAACGTAAGGTGGCAAAACTTCTTATAGAGAAAGGTTTCCGTCTGGAACCGGACCCGCAGGGAAATATAGCGATGGGATATGGTTGCGTCTCTGTTCAACGTCGTAGCAATTGGTCGGCTGTGGCACGTGGACATTCCCGTTATCTATGGGCGGCAGAACATTATCTGGGAGCAAATCTATACGGTCGCTACCTGGCACACGGCAGTTTGCAAATATTGACTGCTGCACCGGGACAGACAGTAACTCCCGCCACTAGCGGCTGGCAGCAGGAAGGTTTTGACTGGAACCGTATTCCGGGAGTGACATCTATTCATTTGCCATTGGAGCAATTGCAGGCTAAGGTGCTCAATGTGGATAGTTACTCTGGAATGGAAGAGATGCTTTACTCCGACGAGGCTTTTGCCGGTGGTTTGTCTCAACAGAAGATGAATGGTAATTTCGGAATGAAGTTACATGAGCATGATAAGTACAACGGATCACATCGGGCACGTAAATCTTACCATTTCATCGATGGAATGATTGTCTGTCTTGGTTCGGATATTGAAAATACAAATACGGAGTTCCCGACAGAAACGACTATCTTCCAATTGGCAGTTACTGATAAAGCAGGGCATGATTATTGGAAAAATTATCAAGGAGATAAGAAAGTATGGGTGGACCATTTGGGAACGGGTTATTATGTTCCAACTCCCATCCGGTTTGAGAAGAACTTTCCTCAATACTCGCGAATGCAAAATACAGGAAAGGAAACAAAGGGTGATTGGGTTTCTTTGGTTGTAGATCATGGAAAGGCACCGAAAAACGGAAGTTATGAATACGCTGTTCTGCCTCAGACGAATGAAACTCTGATGAAGAAATTTGCAAAGAAGCCCACTTATAAGGTATTACAGCAAGACCGGAATGCACATATTGTAGAGTCCGTTTCCGAACAGATCATTTCTTATGTGTTGTTTGAAACTCCTGAAACGACATTGCCGGGTGGTTTATTACAACGTGTGGATACTTCCTGTCTGGTTATGATTCATAAAGGATCTGCTGATAAGATTAAGTTGACGGTGGCACAACCGGATTTAGCTTTGTATCGCGGTCCAAGCGATGAAGCGTTTGATAAAGATGGGAAACGCATCGAACGTAGTATCTATTCACGACCATGGATTGAAAATGCCAGTAGTGAAATACCTGTGACTGTAACGATAAAAGGGCAATGGAATGTAGAAGAAACTCCGTTTTGCAAGGTGATTTCTTCTGATAAGAAGCAAACAGTTTTGCAGTTCAGTTGTAAAGATGGTGCTAGCTTTGAAGTGGAGTTAAGGAGATAAAAGTCAGACAATAGGAGATCATTTGCTTTTCCTGATAAGGGAACACTAGTTTCTCTTGGAGAAACCATAGTTTCCATGTCGTTGAAACTATTGTTTCTCGGTGCTGAAACTACAGTTTCCCAATGCTGAAACTTTAGTTTCCCGGTACGAAACCTTTGGTTTCAAGCCTTGAAACTAAAAGTTTCCCCACGAGAAACAAAGGTAATGCATTCATGAAATAAATAGGATTGCCTGGAGCTTCCAGAGTGAATACCTCCGCGTTGTGAAATGTAGTTTATCTGTTTCTGGTGACAGCATTATTGTTGTCACACTGCTGTCACCTATTGCTGTCACGGTGTTAATTGTTAATAATCAAACCGTTAAGCAGCAATCGGTGACAGGTGACAGAGATATAATTAAAATAATTGTATAGAGAGGTTAGAACATAAACATGGCAACGGCAACAATACGGTTGTTACATACGGCATGGGTATCTTGAATTTTCCCATTGGACGTATTGAGCGAACCATACCATGCAGAGCTTAATGTATATTCCAACCCGAATTTCCAGTGGGGGACATTGTAGGTCAGTTCTGCTCCTGCCGTAACTAATTGGTTAAGGTCTGTTCCTGTTCCATAAAGTTTTGCATCATTTCCTTTGGGAGCATATAGTGCATCACTTGTTCCCAGATTCTTGGCATAGCCTACGAAGATTCCCGGCTTCCATTTCTGTCCGTAGACAACGTTGAACCAAGAGCTGGAGAAACGTATCGGAGTATATTCTTGTTCTCCCGTTTGTTCGTTGACAGACTTGATCCCGAATCCACCCAAACCGGAAGCTTGTGTCAGATTGGATCCTAATACACTCTTCGCAGCGATGAACCAGTCTTTGTTGGTGTATTTCACATGAGCTTCGTATGAAAGAGTTGTGATGCGTTCGTCTACCTTGTATTTATCTGTATTTACTATAGACTCCGTACGTGGTTTCAATGATAACAACTCAATGCCTACGCCGGCCAGCAAACCGCCATTCTTATAATCAGCTCCGACATAAAATTCGGGAATACAGCTTTGCTTCAGATACTTATGTGTTTTCCCTTCCGGTCCTTGTGAAGTATATTGTGATTGCCACACTGCGGCTCCGGTAAGTTGGAAATTCTTGTTTGTATAGCGATAACGAATTTGTGGCGCACGGCTGAAGGGCTGAAACGGTGCTCCTACGGAGAGATTAAGAATCTGCGGAGACACATCTCCGAATAAGGGATGCCAGTTCTGTCCGAGTAATAAAGCTGATTTTCCCCAATCCAGATTCAAATAAGCATGACGAAGGCGAATGACCGAATAAGAAGTGCCTGTGCCGCGGAAGTCGACTTCTACTTTGGCAGATGTCTTGGCTGTTCCCAGTTTTGGACCGGCAACGTCTACTCCAAGGCGCGAATATAAAGTATAGAAGTTACTGTTGGGTGTTGAGTTCAAATCGTTCCCCTCCGGATCACGCACTTTGTCTTTTGGATACATATAAAACAATCCGTCTACGGTTTCTTCGTTAGCACGACTATTATAATAGAAGTCAGTACGAATCTGTCCATAGAATTTGAACTTGAAATCCTGCATTTGTGCGAAACTGCCTGATACGGTTATCAGACAAAGAAAGATTAGAATGTATTTTTTCATAATGTGCATGTTTGTAAACGGGCGCAAAATTACGTAAAATTACTGGTTATCAGTTCATCGTTGATTAAAAAAGGCAAGGATTGCCTGATTATATTTGTTGAGACTTGTGCTTTTATGAATTGCTTTCAGTAATTTTCTGTCTGCTTGCGGCATTAAATATTCCCAGAAAGTTTTCATTTTGTTCAGAAGTTGTTCGTCTCCTCCTTCCAACTGTTCTGCATATTGATTGTATACGCATTTGTGCATAGATTGCAATTTTTCTCTCATTTCATCGAACTCGAGTGCACGGTTTTGTCTATACTCCAAAGCTAATGCCGGGTTGGCAAGTAATCCCCGTCCTATCATCATTCCGGCTAGTCCGGGAAACTGTTCCTGAATGCGGTGAATATCTTCTACACTATTGATATCTCCATTATAGATGAGCGGATGCTTGCAGGCATTCTGAAAAGCCTCAAACGCTTTAAGGTCAACTTCTCCTTTGTATTGCTGTTTTCCCAAGCGGGGGTGCATAACCACTTGTCGCAAGGGTAGCTCATTGATAATCGGAGCCAGTTTCAGACATTCTTCCGGATCTTCCCAGCCCAACCTCATTTTGATGGAGAAACTTATTTGCGGATATTCTGTAATCAGGCTAAGTAACGCCTGAACTTCTTCGGGATAAGGAAGAATGCCGGAACCATTGTGGCGTTTAGCCAGCATGGGAAAAGGACATCCTATATTGATGTCGACTTCCTTATATTCCTTTTCAATGAATAGGGATAAGATTTTTTCTGCTTTCTCAAAAGAAGGGGCTATCAGTTGGGGAATCAGATGGGCTACCTGATTATTCCCGGGTTCGATTCCGCGGACATCTCTATGGCGGAATCCGCCTTTTTCGAGTCGTACAAATGGGGTATAATAAGTATCTATACCTCCGAAGCAGGCAGCATGAGCATTACGGTAAAACACTTCGGTGTAACCTTGTAATGGGGCAAAATGAATAGGAAGAGTCTTTGGCATTATTTTTATTTTTGTGCAAAGATACAGAAAAAGTAAAAGAGAGGAACCTCGCGGTCCCTCTCTTTCTGATGTTAAATTGATTAAAGTCTGATTTTTATAAACGTTTTCTATGATTGAAGGTTAGAAAAATTGGGGGATATATTTTTATTCTACAACGTTTATAGTCAGTTCACGTACTACTTGACCACCTTGATGGACGTAGTTTGCATTGTTGGCTACGAAAGTAGCGGTATATGTACCGGCCTCTTCATAGGTATGTGAGTATATCTCCAACGATTGCGAGATATTCTTGATAGCTACACCAGCGTCAGGATCGCAGGAACCGTTAAGGAGGATGGAATTGGAGATAAGCCAAGTATCTCCTTTTGTATACCCTGCTGCTCCGCCACTGGTTACGAAATCGCTTGGCTGGCTAATTCTCCAGAAATAAGGAATATTACCGTCTACAGTAGCATATGCTATTTTATCTGCATATTCTGCGCTTTTCATCTCTTCAAGTGTGAGGTTTTTATTTCCTAATGCTTCCTTCAATTTGGTAAGATGAGTGTTGTTTTTTGAAAGATCATCTAAATTGTAGGTTACATTTAAAGCCGAGAATTCGAAGTTCTTTGCATTAATTGTGGTTGATTTTCCATTGTTGAACTCCAGATTAAGCTGTAAGCCTTTAATATGTATTACAGGCATTGTGCTGCTATTATCAAGAGGGTTGAGGCGGAAAGCAATGCTGATTTCTTTACCCAAGTAAGATATTAAAGGACAAGAATAGTCTTTAGTATCTTTGGTTGCTTTAGGAAGCTCATCTTGGCTGACAAGTTCTGTCCATTCGCAATTAGTAACTGCTTCTTTGTCTTTTTCCACATTGTTGCCACTAATTCCTTCGAATCGATCGGATATTAATATGTGAGTAGAACCTTCGATGGTTTTCGCATTGCCATAGTCATATAATATAGAGAAATTGATTTCACATTTTTCTACGTCTTCCGGTTGCATTTCAATTCTGTTCCGATGTTTGTATTCATGGCCTATTTCTCCACTGAAGAAGCTGATAAAATCAGGGTCGCCATTAAAGCTGAACGTTACCGGACTGCCTTTTTTGACAGTTACAGTGTTACCGTTAAAGCTGACATTGCTGTCTGTCACCACACCCACTTCCATTGCTGTTTCTTCTTTTAATTCCTTGTCGCATGAAGCCAGGGATAGTCCGGCAAAAGCGATAGTCATCAAACTTTTATATATTGTTTTCATGTCCTTTTCTTTTTAAAGTTATTAAGAGAATTACCAACCCGGATTATTCGTCTTGATAGCACCGTTCGAGCCTATCTCATTGGCAGGAATCGGGAAATAATTGTAAGACTTCGGAATATTGAAGTAAGTATATACATTGATTCCGAATTTCCAGGATTCGTCAGCCTGTGCCTTGTCCACTTGTTCCTGCATCAGTTTGTAATAGTCTCCCCAACGGATCAGGTCGAAACGACGTGTGTACTCGAAACAGAGTTCCATTGCACGTTCGTCTTTGATAGCCTTCCGGAAGTTGGTTTCATCCAGATTTGCAGCAAGCTTGTTGATTCCTGCACGCTCTCTTACTGCGTTGATACATTCATAAGCCAGATCATTAGGACCATGGTTGACTTCATTTTCCGCCTCTGCAATCATTAGCAGAATGTCAGAGTAACGGAGAAGAGGGAAGTTGATGGAAGTATCGTTTTTACTCTTCTTGTCTGCTTCATATTCTCTACGATATTTGGCGGCAGCTCTGTTGCGGTTCTTATTGGCATCGTTCTTCGATTCACGATCACCGTAAGTGGAACCCGGCTCTGTTTTACCATAGCTGAAGGATTTGTCCCAGTATTGTTGTTCCACTTCATCTCTTTTTCCCTTTACAAATTCACGACCGTCTACCGGAGTACCTTCTCCTGCTGACTGGGTGTAAGTGAATGGAGCGATGTTCCAGTTGCAACGGTCAATGTCACCGTTTGCTTCATACAATTCGAGCAGTTTAGGAGTATTCCAGATAAAAGCGTATGCATAACCCGGGTCACCTTTACCGGTGATGGATGCTTTGGAAGAAAGATCTTTACCCTGAATACCAATGATATTACCGATTCTACCTTCTGCACGTACATCCGTTGAACGGTTACCTGCAAATTCTACTTCCCAAATACTTTCATTAGCCTTGGCACCATCCTTATTGAGAGCTGTGTTATACTTATCAGAGCAAATGTCGATAAAGAAATCCCAATATTTGGCAGTCAGTGAATGTCCTTCATTCTTGACTAACTGTGCATAGTAACTTGCTTTTTTGAAATATTCTGTAATCTCGGCACTAGTCGTATTGTTGGCCAAACCCACTTCTTTGTCACGTTTAGGTTCGCCGGCTCTGAACATATATACACGCGCCAACATTCCCCAAGCAGCCGATTTGGAAACACGTCCCGGTAAATAGTTCAAATCTTGAGCAGATTTGAGATCCTCGGCAGAACCATACATCTCTTTGATGATAAAATCATAAATCGTCTGTTTGTCCGTACGTGGAATGGAGAGGTTATAGGCATCTTCTGTAGAAGTAGTCTTGAAAGGTACATCTCCCCAACATTCTACCAAAGTAAAATAATAGAATGCGCGTAAGAAACGGGCTTCGGCTTTGTACTGCTTGCGGGTATCGTCGTTCATATCGGGCACTGCATCAATATTTTCCAGGAAAATATTGGCTCTGTTGATGCCGGAGTATAATGTGTACCACAATGCTGCAACGGCCGGATCACTTGTATTGGCATTGTTACAGATCAATCCACTTTTGTTAGGTCCGCGGTTGGCACCACCATAGTGTCCCAGATCGTCACCTCCTACAAGGTATAAGAACTCATTTCCGTAGAAGGAACTTTGTCCCAGAATGGCATAGGTTCCTGTCAGCCAAGAGGTAGCGTCCGCTTCATTTTTGAAGAAGTTTTCAGGAGTGGTGTATGTCGGGTCTTTTTCCAGGAAATCGCAGGAAGTCAGGTTAAGTCCGACAAGAAGTGATATGATGATTATTTTTATTGTTTTCATATACGTAATTGTTTGAAGGATGATTGATTAGAAACCTAAGTTTATACCAAAACTGATAGAGTAGGCTCTCGGATAAGCGGAGAAGTCCAGTCCCGGAGTCAGTGCGCCTTCACGGATAGATACTTCCGGGTCGTAACCGGAATACCCTGTACATGTCCATAGATTCTGACCGGCAACGAATACGCGTGCATTGTCTATCTTCCATTTTTTGGTCAGTTGTTTCGGCAGTGTATATCCTAAAGATACGGTCTTCAGACGAAGGAACGAACCATTTTCGATAATACGTGTAGAGAACACTTTGTTAGAACCGGAGTCGGTAGCTCTCGGAATATTACTTTCCGGATTTTCCGGTGTCCAGCGGTCTGCGTAACTTGCGTATTGGTTCAAGTCACGTGTTTTATTGCTGTTCTCGAAGAACAGGCGGTTGGCATTCAATACATCGTTTCCATACGACCATTGGAAGAAGATGCTCAAGTCAAATCCTTTGTATTCGAAATTGTTGGTAAATCCGCCCGTATGTTTCGGCATACCGTTACCGATCATAGTGCGGTCGTTATCGTCGATGATACCGTCACCATTCAGGTCTGCGTATTTCGGCATACCCGGTTGTGTATTACTTTCGGAAGAGAAATACGGAACATTGCGTTTCAGTGTATATGTATCACCCACTTTGTCGAAATCTTCGTATTTGTATGTACCTTCATAGATGAATCCGTACATCATTCCCATCGGATAACCCACTTTGGCAATGTAGCTGTATTGGGAGTTATAGTTCTGGTCAAATTTGGCTGCACTCAACAGAGAAGATTGGTTTTCAGCCAATTCTAATACTTTGTTCTTATTGAATGCAATATTAAAGTTAGTAGTCCATGAGAAATGACGATTCTTGATATTAGTTGTGTTCAATGTGAACTCGATACCTTGGTTGCGTACCTTTCCTACATTCTTCATGGCACTGAAATAACCGGAAGAGGTGGGAAGTGCAGTATTCAGCAACAGGTCACGAGTCGTTTTACGATACCAGTCTACGGTTAATCCGATGCGTTCGTCCAGGAAACCTAAGTCCAGACCCAGGTTCCACTGTTCGGTAGTCTCCCATTTCAGTTTCCTGTTTCTTAAGGAAGTGGGCACTGTACCTACACTTGTCAGGCTGTTTTCGAACGGATATACACCACTCGGTAGGCTACCGATCGAAATAAAATCTCCAACTTTATCTTTTAATATCTGATATAAAGCATACGTATCATACTCGCCTACACGGTTGTTACCGGTCAATCCCCAGCTTGCTCTTAATTTACCTGAAGAAACAACAGATTTCAATGGTTTCATAAAATCTTCCTCCATGAATCCCCATGCCAATGAACCGGAAGGGAAGTAGCCGAAACGGTTATCACCACGGAACTTGGAAGAACCGTCGGAACGGAAAGAAACCGTTGCATAATACAATGATTTATAGTTATAGTTCAAACGTCCCAGGAAAGAAAGCATAGACCAGGAACTCTTTAATGATTTAGTCGTACTGGGAGTTCCTTCACTCATTCCCGCCATGCCGAGTGCTTCGTTCGGAATCTGTACCGTTTTGTATGAATAGTATTCATAGTCGGAATTCTGCAGGGTTACACCTACCATGCTATTGAAGAAATGCTTCCGTTTGATATTGGTCTGATAGGTCAGAATATTTTCGTTCAACCATGTTGCACGTTGAGAATGGTAGATTTCTGCATTTACCTTATCGGATGATTTCGGATTACCATAACGGGTCTTCGAGTTGTTGAATGTTTCCCCTTTGCGGGTATCGAATGTGTAACCGCCGGAAACTTTCAACTTCAATCCTTTGATAAATTCATATTCTGCAAATCCGTTGAACTGAATATAGTTTGCATACGTCTTGCGATATTCGTTTTTCAAGGACATGATAGGATTGAAACGATAATCGTTGGTATTGTTTATCGCGTCGTCCATGATGTTATCCATCAACGAGTTTAATGGTCTGTCCGGTTCGGTCACGGGGCGATATCCCCATACACTATAGAACAGGTTATTCATACCACTGTATGAGTTCTGGGAAGGAGAACCACCGGTGGTTGTAGTGCTTGAATAGTTGGTTGTCAGATAGATTTTCAGTTTCTTCTTTTGGATGGTAGTACCCATACGGCCTTGTACACGTTTGTAGTTTGATTCCAATAAGATACCGTCCTGGTCATAATAAGATAAAGAAGCATTGTAGCGAACTCCTTCCGAACCACCGGTCAGGCTGACATTGTGGCTTTGCATCCATGCGCTGCGGAAGATTTCATCCTGCCAGTTATATTGCGGGATATTCCTATAATCTTCCAGTCCCCATTTCTTACCGTCATAATTCATGAAGTAGGTAGTTTCCATATCTTTGGGACTACGTTCTGCCTGTAGTTTGACGAACTCGTATGCATCCATCATCGGAATCGTTTTGGTGATATGCTGAATACCGAAACTTCCGTCATATTTAATTTTAGGCTGACCGATTGTTCCTTTCTTGGTTGTAATCATCACGACACCATTGGCACCACGGGCACCGTAGATAGCGGTAGCAGAGGCATCCTTCAGGAAGTCGAGTGACTCGATATCGTTCTGATTAATGGCTGCGGCTATGGAAGGGTCTTCCACCGGGAAACCGTCAATGACATAAAGAGGAGAGTTGTCTTGAGTCAATGAGTTGTTACCACGGATGACAATGTTCATCTGTCCTCCCGGCATACCTTCGCCCGAGCTTACATTGACACCGGCAATACGTCCGCCCAATGTCTCACCAAAAGAGGCGGTCGGAGTGCTAAGTAGTTCTGCCATACTGGCTTTGGCAACAGAGCCCGTCAGATCCTTCTTGCGTATCTCCTGATAGCCGACTACTACTACTTCGTCCAATGTCTTTGTGTCTTCCTTTAATGTGATAACCATTGGCTTTTGAGTGTCCACCTTCATTTCTACAGTGACATAACCAATGAAAGAAATAACCAATATCGAATTCTTATTGGGCACGTTAAAAGCAAATTTACCGTCAAGGTCAGTGATTGTTCCTTGCGAAGTACCTTTTACCTGGACACTGGCTCCCGGCACTCCTTCTCCTAAGTTATCCTTCACTGTACCTTTAACAAGTACCTGTGCAAGTACAAAAGAAACAGAAAACAGGATCAGTCCGATGGAGGAGAGCATCCTTTTTCTAGTTTGAGTGGATAAATGTTTTTTCATATATTAAAAATTAAGTGATTTTATTGAATCTACGTTTGCAAAGATAGACGGATTGAGTATTCTAATATGGATAGAATTATTCAAGATTGGTGCAAAATCATACAATTTTTCTGTTCTCATAAACTATTTTTCTTTTACGGATTCTAGTAATTCAGATAATTCTTTCACTATGTCGGGATATTGTTTTGATACATTCGTTTTCTCCGATGGATCGGAGGATAAATCATAAAGTTGAGGTTGTTTGTCGTTGCCTAACTCCATTTTTGTCCAATACTCGATAGCGGGGCCGTCGCTCGGTTCGATGTATTTCCATTGACCTTTTATGATGGCAAGTGTGTTATTGAGATTTTGTTGAACGACATACTCACGGTTTGTATTATTTTTGCCGAGGAGAACGTTCAGATGTTCCTGACTGTCGGGGGCAGCTCCTTTACGTAAAGGTTGGTCCAAAAGGGAGGCGAGCGATGCATACACATCTATTTGAGAGAAAAGAGCTTGTTGCTTGTTCGGCTTCACCCGGACAGGCCAACGGACAATAAATGGAACGCGTGTACCCGCTTCGTAAGCACTGTATTTTCCGCCACGGTAGATACCCATTGGAGTATGCCCGTTGAGAAGTTCGTAAGCATGGTCTTGATAGCCGTCGTCGATAACTGGACCGTTATCGCTGGTAAAGATCAGGATGGTGTTGTCTGCGATGTGGAGGCTATCCAGTGTGTGCATGATTTCACCTATGGTCCAGTCCAGTTGCAGGATGACATCACCACGAGTGCCGAGCCCGCTTTTACCTGCAAAACGTGGGTGGGGAATGCGGGGTACATGTACGTCTTGCGTACCCATATATAAGAAGAAGGGTTCTTCCTGATGGGATGCAATGAAATTCTTAGCCTTATGGGTGATGATATCGGCTATGTCTTCATCTTTCCAGAGCGCGGATTTTCCTCCGGCCATCCAGCCAATACGGGGAATACCGTTGATAATTGTATTATTGTGTCCTTGGCTGGGTTTTAAAGTTACGAGCTCCGGGTTTTCTTCTCCTGTGGGCCAGTCGCCTACTTTGTGGTCGTAGCTCACGGTGATAGGGTCATTGGGATCAAGTCCTACGACATGTCCGTTTTCTACAAATACACAAGGTACACGGTCTACGGTAGCCGGAATAATAAATTCGTAGTCGAAACCGATGCTTTGCGCGTTAGGGGTAATTGGGTTGTTAAAGTCGGTTCCACCTTTCGGACCGAGTCCCAGATGCCATTTCCCTACTGCACCGGTTGCGTATCCTGCATCTTTCAGCATATCTGCCATGGTGACGCAGGTAGTGTCAATAATGAGTTCGGAGTTACCGGGAGCGATTCCTGTGTTTTCCTGTCTCCAGGGATACATACCTGTCAGGAGTCCGAAACGGGAAGGGGTGCTGGTGGCAGAAGTTGCATAAGCATTGGTGAATTGTACTCCTTGTCCTGCCAACCGGTCGATGTTGGGGGTGCTCACTTTTGTTGCTCCATAACAACTTAAATCACCAATGCCGAGATCATCTGCAAATATATAAATAATGTTAGGCTTTTGGCTATTCTGCCCATTGTTCTTTTGGGGTGCATGATTGCATCCTGACAGCGTGACGATGCCGGACAATAGGGGAATTAGACGCGAAACGTTTTTCATAATGCTGAATGTTTTAGGAAATAATGTAATGAACACAAAGATAAGCGAATGGAAGAAAAAGAATGAGTAGGAATGTACAAGTGAAGTACAAAATAGTACACTTAAGAAGTTACCTTCTTTATTCGGGCGAAGATGTCCGGACTAAGAAACCGTTTATATCATAAATTTAGGCACGGCTCACACGGATTAACGCTGTTGTTTTCATACTCATCGTTTTTTAATCCGTGAAATCCGTGTGATCCGTGCCTAATAATATAAGATTATTTTGCAAGAGTGCTTGTATAGTTGCCTGCTAATCTGTTTCTTCTCCGTCCCCTTCTTCTTCGCTCTCTTCTCCTTTACGATAAGCCAGCGGACTGACGTGATAAATCTCCTTGAAACATTTACTGAAATAGCGGGAGGAGGAGAACCCAATCCGGTCAGAGATCTCCGTGATATTCAGCTCCGGGTTATTCCTTAACATGACAGCGCCTTTTTTGAGACGTATGCTTAGGATGAAATCATTCGGGGTCTGGCCTGTAACTGCTTTCAGTTTAGTGAATAGGTTCGTACGTGCCATACCCATTTCGCGGGCGAAGATATTAACGTTGAAATCCGTATTGTCCAGATGACGTTCGATAATGGCCATCGCGCGGTCGAGCATCTCCTTATCCATCGGGTTGGTAGCCAACATTTGGGCAAAAGCCTGTGGTTGTTTGCTGAACTTCTCTTGCAATAGCCGGCGGGAATTAACTAGGTTATTGCAGCGGGAAATCAGAAGATTGGTATTAAACGGTTTCGTGATATAATCATCCGCACCAATCTTCAAACCTTCGATATTGTGCTCTATAGCAGTACGTGCGGTTAATAATACCACCGGAATATGGCAAGTGTTAAAGTCCGTCTTGATCTGTTTGCAAAGTTCCGTACCCGACATGCGTGGCATTACGACATCACTTAAAATGATGCTCGGCATATCCTTCTGTATCATCTCTAATGCTTCTACTCCGTCGGAAGCCGTACTGACTTGATAGAATGTTTCGAAAATACCGACTAACATCTGTTTGATAGATTCATTGTCTTCCACTATCAGCATTTTGGCGTCTTCGATGCGCTTGTTATCTTCTTCTTTCCATTCCGAATCAGGGATTATTTCTACTGAAGGAACAATAGTCTCTGTTTGCTGGATGGTTTCCGTATCATCTTTCGCTATTTGCTCTTCTGTGAAGTGTTCCTTGCCTAGTTTGAGGGTGATAATGAAACTGCTTCCTTTGCCCGGTTCGCTTTCTACCCGGATTGTGCCGTGATGAAGTTCCACAATACCTTTCGTCAGTGCCAGTCCGATGCCTGTACCGGCTCCGGTATTCAGCGAGTTGAGATGCTCGGTCTGATAGAAACGGTCGAATATCTTATCAATTTCGGCAGCGGCGATACCTGTACCTGTATCTTTTATTTCAATGATGACATGGTCTTTCTCCTGCGATACATTAATCGAAATTGTATCTTCGGCCTTGGTATGCTTCACTGCATTAGACAGCAGGTTGTTTATCACTTTCTGCATCTGCTTTTGGTCATACCATACTTCAATGTCATCCTTCTGTTTGTTGAACTTGAAGTTGATTTGTTTACTGCTCGCATATTCGAGGAAGAGCAGATAATTCTCATACAGGAAGTTAACCAGATTGTGCTGGCTAACTTTGATCTTCATGTGACCCTGTTCCTGTTTACGGAAATCAAGTAGTTCCGTAATCAGTTCCCGTAATTGGAGACTGTTCTTGTAAATTCCCAACACCTTATTATATATATTAGGCGTAAATGTCTGCACCTGCAACAAAGTTTCCACTTGTCCCACGATCAGCGTTAACGGTGTGCGGAATTCGTGCGAGATGTTAGTGAAGAAACGGAGTTTCGACTGGTTCAATGCTTCGAGGTCTTCAATATGCTTCTTTTCGTACTTCAAAGACTCACGGAGTTTGATGCGCGAATTATAGTTCTGAATAAGATACCATAACAGGCTGATAGTGACAATGGTATAAATCAGGTAAGCCCACCATGTCTCATACCATGAAGGGAGTACGATAATCAGCAGTCTGGCCTCTTTTATTCCTTCCCTCTGTGATTTGATGACAAGGGTATATTTACCCGGATTCAGGTTTGTATAAGTAATCAGCGTTTGCTTCCGGTAAGTATGGTTCCATTCGTCTGAGAAACCCTCCAGGCGATAGAGAATTTCATCTCTGTTGGCAGGGATGAAGTTGGAAGTGGCATATTCGATGCTAAACATCGATTGATTCGCTTTCAGACTGATTTCCGGAGTATGACAGATCGACTGTTCCAGGATGCCGCTTTCATCTCCCGGAACTACTTCTTTTCCGTTGACAAACAGGCGGGAAAGAATGATATTATATGATTTGGGAGTGAAATGTAATTTTTTCTCCCAGAAAGAAATCATTCCCTGAATACCGCCAAGGAATACTTCTCCGTCATGTGTCACAAATAGTGCGTTTTCATTGACGGCAGTCAACGGGAATCCATTCTCCGTACCGTAATTATAGAATTTCTTGCTTGGATAGTTGAACTGTGAGAATCCCTGATTGGTAATCAGCAATAAGTCTCCTTTCTGTATGGACGATTCGCATACTTCGTAGATACAGTCGCTGGATAAACCATCTGTCTGTACATCGAAGTTTTCAAAGTCATCACTTGCCTTACGGTAACGGTCGAGACCGCTTCCGGAGGTGCAGAACCACAGATTACCGTTACTGTCCTGCATGATACTGTTGATATTATTGTTGCTAAGACTGTTCGGATTAGCGGGATTGTGTGGATAATTAGTAAGTTTACCGCTGTCGAACCGGTAAGAATAAACACCCTCCCCGGTAGCCGCAATCCACAATGTACCGTCTTTATCAATGCAAAGACTGGCTACCATGCCAATACCTCTTCCTTCTTTAGTCTCTTTGAAGAGCTGTTGGCAAGCGCCTGTTGCCGGATTGAAAAGACAAACACCGTTTTGTGTGGCGACAACCAGCTTGTCCTTATAAGGTACAATGTCTCGGACGATATCCGAAGGTAGTGAGGTTGGGTCTCCGGCTTTCATTCGGTAGACTGTGAAACGGTTAGTACGCAGGTCGAGTTTGTTCAATCCTCCCAAGTGTGTACCTATCCACATGATTTCATTAGTCCGGTCGTAGTAGATTGCTTTGACATTGTTATGGGAAATGCTATTTTTGCCCTCTTCGTGGCGATACCACCGATAGGTGTTATCCTTCCGGTTATACACATTCACGCCGCCGCCTTCGGTACAAATCCACAGGTTTCCGTCCTTATCTTCAGTCATTCTACCGACGATCGGACTACTTAGACCTTCTTTCTCTGTATCTCCGGTTTTGTAACGGGTATAGATTTCATATTCTGGATTGAAATAGTTGACACCTCCGAAATAAGTACCCAGCCAAATTGTTCCTTGTTCATCTTTGACGATGCACCAGATGGAGGAGTGGGTAAGTCCGTCGGGTTTGTTCGCGTTGGCAGTGTAAAGTTGGAATTTACCTGTGCTCTTTTCATAGCGATTTAACCCGTGAAAGGTTCCTATCCACAGATTTCCTGCATTATCTTCACAGCAACTCCTTACGAAATCGGTGCAAATACTGTTTGGATTTTTAGGATCATGACGGAAGTTCTCAATGGTACTATCTGTTTTTATCCGGTAGAGTCCTTCTTCCCAGGTACAGATCCATAATTCTTTAGACGAATCTTCGTAAATACTCGCGATATTACCTCTTGTGACAGGTTGGGAAATCTTTTTGTCTCCCGATAAACAGTAAAGTCCGTTACTGGTAGTTCCCATCCACAGATTTTTCTTTTCGTCCAGGTGGAGGCAGGAGAGGGTGATATCTTTTCCGGCAAGATGATAGTAGAGATCGAAGTTTCCGGTACTTTCATTATATACAAACACTTCTTCTCTTTTCCCGATATATAATTTCTCGTTGAAATAAATAGCATCCACATTGCCTTGCAGCAACGTTTTGAATCTTTGTGTGGTCAGATCGAACTCTGCTACCCCGTCCGTACAGAGCAGGTATACCTTCCCGTTTTTGTTTCCGGTGATACGCAGCACTGTATTGCTGAACAAACTGTTCGGATCGTTTTTATTAAGTTTGAAACTTTTGATATCGTTACCGTTATACCGGTTCAGTCCTTCACGCGTGCCAATCCATATAATCCCCCGTTCATCAATATAAAGGCTATTGACAGAAAATTGGGAGAGTCCGTCGTCCGTGGTCAAGTGGCTAAAAGTGATGTTTTGACCTTGTGTGCGGACTCCAGCTACGCTTAAAAATAGCAGAAATAAAAGAATTACTTTTCTCACTAATTTATTTTTTAAGGTGTTTACATCTATGCAAATATATTGTTTTTATTCGATTTCAGTGAATCTTATTAGAAGAAAGTAACTATAAAACACCGGAAGAGAATTCTATTTAACAGAATTACTCTTCCGGTTTCTAACCTAACTAACCTCTTGTTATAGTGTTTGTGCCTGTTTCGTTTTTATCAGTTCAGATTATTACCACACTACATACTGATTGAAAAAACGAGTACTTTCAGCAATCCATGAGTCCATGTTCTCATAAGCTGCAAAGTGTCCTGATGTAGGGTAACATATCCAGCGTTTAGGTGTACGGATGTGATTGTATGCTGCAAAATTTGTATGTGGTGGTGTAATGTTGTCCTGAAGTCCGAATCCCATTAATACTGGGCATTTGATCCATCCGGTCAGATTCTTCAAGTCAAAGTAAGTTAGTAATGAGAATATTTTATCTTTGTCAATATTCTGCCGGGCAGCTCCTTCGAATACCAAGTTGGCAGGCCAGTGAACCAAACGGAAATAATCGGGATAGTCTGACAGAAAGGGTACGATAGGCGCAGCTGCGGAAATACGATGGTCGAGTGACGCTGCTGCTAATGTGAGCGCTCCACCTTGCGAAATACCTGTAGCAAAAAGGTTTTGTCCGTCAAAGCATGGCTGAGCAAAAATAAAATCAATACTGCGGACTGTATCAGCAAAAGCACCTCTGTAATAGTAATGTTTGGGTGAATCCAGTCCGAAAGCAATCCACTCACCAAAGCGGTTATAAGGTTTGTTGAGGCCTTGTCCACGGGGTGGAATGACCAAGATACACCAACCGGGATAGTCGTCGGGACTGGGAATCCAGGTGACGGCATCATAACCTTGATAAACCACTACGGCCGGATGACTCTGACCATCTGTAGGGACTGCCCAATACCCCCGTAAGATTTCTCCTTCAAGCGAGCGCATTTCTACTTCGTAAACATCACGCTCTGGCTTCGAAGATTCAGGTAGACGTGTCATTTTATAGGCAGGGTGTACACGTTTAAGTTCGGTGATGGTTTTATTCCAAAATCTTTTTAAGTTAGGGGGACCATCCGGTTTGGATAAAATCTGTTCGGCTTCGTATCCAAAGAAGAAATGTTTCAGAGTGTCGGTGCCGGCAATGAAACAAACCTGGTAAAATCCGGGAGTGAGATTCGTGAGAGTGACTGATGCACGACTGCGAAAGCCTCCACCGGGAGCTATCGAATCTGTTCCGAAAGAGTAGGTTATAAAGGTAGACGATACAGCATTGCCGAAATCTGTTGCAATGTCCATGCGTATCCTATCCGAAAAACCTGACTGTGCAGATGTCAATTCCAGCATGAAGCGTACTGGATGTTCGTTATCGAACATCCAGTTTTGCTCAACAGGAATATTGAGATTTATGGTCTTCTGTGTATAACTTCTTATTGAGTATCCGGTCAGGAGTATAATGACGTATATCCACTTTTGCATCCTGTTAATCATTGTAATTACTCTTTGATATAAAACGTAATCAGCACTCCTTTATGATCGCTTGGCCACTGATTGTTTACGGGCGGAATGATTGGATCTTTGGTTTGTTCTTCTATTCTTTGTCCGCGTACAATAGAGCCTGTTGGACCTACTATCTGGGCACTTTTTATTTGTAGATTTTTATTTGGATAATAGTAAACGAAATCAATTCGTTCGCGTTCATCTGCCTCCGGTGCCCATGAGAGATTCTCTGGAATGACTGATTTATTGTCTGCTGGAAAAGTGAATCCCGGACATTTCACCGGATCGGGATGAATTACCCGGTAGGCATCTTTATATCCCCGTTGAACCAACAATTTGGAAGTTCCCCAATTGACGATACATCCGCGATGATCGAATAGATCTTTTGTATCGGCCTGCCAATCCAGATAAGAAGGCTCATTCAGATCTCCGGCAAAAAATACGAGTGCTCCTTGCTCTAGCTCTTTGGCAGCGTTGTTGATAAAAGCTTGGGCGGATTCTATACGGTCTGATTCTTCGCAGACAGCAAGTATCTTGTTTACATCAGTGATAGGAGCCGGAAGTTTATCCCAATTAACGCTACCGTCATTGTATCCCCGGGGATAGTAACAGGTGTAGTAACGATACTCTGAATGTGCCGGGTAAACGGCCACTCGTTTCCCATTGACATCCAGAATCGCTTTGAACATCCATTTGTTGATGCGTTCTGTCTCTTTGATCGGATATTTTGATATGACCGCTCTTCCGTCTATTCGTGCATCGTAATAGATGAGTCCCTTATCTTTAAGCCCTTGCATTAGTTTAGGCATCACGGGATCGTCTTGTGGACCTTTATATAATTCGCAAAATGTAGCAATGTCTGGCTGTAGGGTAGCAATCTGTTCTATCAGATATTCCGGAGCATGCTCCACCTTGGTACACTCCACCCATAAGTTGAGTTGAAGGAACTTAATCTCTGTTTTCTTTCCTGTTTCTTCTTCCGGTACAGATACTTCCGTATCGGTTTTAGAACATGCAGTGATAACAGGAAGTATGGCAATAATAATAGTTAATAACCACTTTTGCATAATCTGTATTTTTTAGATTTGATTACCAGCCCGGATTCTGACAGTTAGTTCCTGAAGCATTCTGTAACCGGATCGCTTCGTCACCCGGTATTGGATATAATAGGAATTTTTCACTATATGCTTTTCGGTTATTATCTACTACAAAACGGGAGTAACTTCCATCTGAGTTTGCCTTCATTCCGGTAATTACTTTATCTGTTTGATCCAGCATCTTCCAACGGCGTACATCAAAGAAACGGTGTTCTTCAAAAGCAAGTTCTACGCGTCTTTCGTTCCTGATTCGCAGACGAAATTGATCACAGGATAATCCGTAAGGAATGCCTGGCATACCTACTCTGGAACGTACTGCATTGACTGCGTCTACGGCATCATTGGGTACAGTTCCGGTAGTGGATGCTTCATTAGCTGCCTCTGCATAATTCAAATATAATTCAGCCAGGCGGAACTCTTTGAAGTAACCATCCAGATTGCCGGAACGTCCGGATTTATAATGTGAGAACTTACGCGTATAATAGCCGGTACAGGTGTAACGTGCGTTACTGGGATCAAGTGCACAGTTTCCTCCTGTCTTGGTTGAGAGTAGTGCACCGGTTTCCAGGTTTAGTTTGGAACCATCGTAATAAATAGAAGCTTTAAGACGCGGATCACGGTTCTCATACGGTTTGGCTCGATTGTAGAGACCTTCAACAGCCGAATTCAAGTTAGGCTGCAGATGATTGGCATCTAGATAAGGGCTCTCTAAATTGAGCAGAGGATAAGATTCTGTCATGTCACCGTTCACAACTTCATAGGCATCAAGTAGCTCTTGCGACGGACACGCACCGGCATCTGTCTGGCCGTCGGTAGTTGGCAGGCCAGCATAATTCCACATATACATTTGTCCAACTTCCATAATGGTTTCTTTGTCATTAACTACCGGCAAGTCAGTGCGCGAATAGAAATACACATCATAAGGAGAATAACCAGCTGTAGCATTCGGCTGTTTCTTATAAAGTTCATAATTGTTCGCCAGACAGTCATCCAGAGACTTTTTAGTAATTTCTGCGGCTTCTGTCCAAGTGATTGTTCCGTCATTGTACAGAGGACTGGCTGCATAGAGTGATATCTGTGAACGGATGGCTGCACAGATGGCTTTTGTCATAACGTGACGGTAGTTCTCCTTATCTAAGGAACGCCATCCCCATTCTTCAACAGTGGGAATATCAATAGCAGCCTGACAATCAGCTAATATTTGGCGGGCACACTCGCCAAATGTACCTCTTTTAACCTTGGCATAATCGTAGTCGGGAGTTGTTATGATGGGAACACCTCCATAACGTTTCACCAATTGAAGATAATAGAAAGCGCGTAATGTAAGTACCTGTGCCTTGAAACTGTTACGTATATCTTCCGAGTAGACACTGGCAGTAGGGATATTGGCAAGAAAGATGTTGCAGGCACGAATCCCTTGATAATAATAATTGTAGTTTTCCGGATTTCCTTCGATGCCCTCCAGCGGATTGCTGAAGGGAGATAATTGTCCTTCATTCCATTTGCGGGTAACTCCGTTCTGTAGTTCCCAGGAATCTTTGGCTTCATCCGTACAACCAGCTAGCATGGTATAGTTATAGTTCATTCCGTAATTCAGAATCCATCCATAACATTGATTCATATAAGTATACGTTTTACGGTTCGTGGTAAACAAATCGCTGTAATCCGTACGGCCGTCCGGATGATCTTCAATTTCAGTACATCCTATGAATGAGGATAATATGAGTAAGGAGAATACTCCTGATATGATTTTATTTATTTTCATAACTTCAGTCTTTAGAAATTCAGGTTAAGTCCTATGTTAAATGTTCTGTAAATGGGGTATACAGAGTAGGAATATTGTTCCGGGTCCAGATTATCGAACTTGAGAGATGAGGTGGTCAACAAATTGGCTCCGCTGATATAGAATCTCATTTTCTCCAGTTTCAGCTTACTGCTCCAACGTTTAGGAAGTGTATAACCTAATACTACATTCTTCAATCTCATATAGTTATTTTTGGAATAGAAGAATTCATTCGATTGGAGACTTGAAGAGCTTCCTGTGGTCAAAGCCGGATAGCTGATTTTTTCATTTGCCGCATAGCGATCTGCTGTCCAGGCATTACGGTGCAGGTCTGTGTACACTCCTTGGTAAGCATTATCGAAGATACCACATCCACTGTAATAGGCTGCTGTACCTGATACACCTTGTAACTGAACATACAAGTCAAAGTTTTTGTATTCCAGTTGAATAGAACCACCATAAGAAAGTGTAGGTAGTGTCTGGGCTTTGTCCATCGGTGCCTGGTCACGCTCATCTATATTTCCGTCGTTATTTAAGTCTTTGTAAATGAAATCACCTGGGCGCGGAGAAGCACCAGAGAATCGCAGACCGCTTTTATCTATTTCCTCCTGGCTATTATAGTAGCCGTTTCCGTTGGAATAGTCAATCAGATATCCGAACTGTTGTCCTGCAGAATAGCCGGTTTTACGATATGGATAGTAATATCCGCTGGCGGTACGGTTCAACTCTTTTATGTCAGTTACTTCATTTTTATTGTATCCCATATTCCCTCTGATAGTCATTCTTAATCCACATTTCAGATTCTTGATATAAGATAGTTCAAGATCAAATCCTTTGTTGTTCATCTTACCCAGATTTTCAAATGGCAGATTTTCACTGGCGATACCTTGTGCAGAAGATACACTGTTATTTTGGATAGCCATTTGGGTCTGTTTCACGTTCCAATAATCAAATGTGATACCTAGTGAGTTGAATAAGGTAACATCTATTCCGTAATTTTGCTGGAAAGATTCTTCATAATGGATATACGGATTACCTTGCATACCTTCTACAGTATGAAAGCCATAGTAGTTGCTTAGTAAGTAACCTGCATCTTTATAACGTACATCTGTAGCATACAGGAAACGGGTGTCAGATATCTGGTCATTGCCCAGCCAGCCGGCAGATGCGCGTATTTTGAGGAAGGACAACCAATCTGTGTCTTTCAGGAAACTTTCGTTGGATACCACCCAAGCGGCAGATACTGTCGGGAAGAATTTAAAACGGTTACCCGGTTTGAACTGTTCTGTGCCATCATAGGTAAAGTCTCCCTGTATATAGTACCGTGAATCATAGCCGTATTTCACATGTCCCATTAATGACAAACGATCGTATGGGAGATCACCGTTTTTCATCATATTCTCATTGAAATAGCTGACAAATGCATCTACTTCATGTTTGCCTCCAAAAATACGATTATAGTTGATGAACCCTTGGAAGTTGATAAAGTAGCGCATATTAGCGGTCTTACTTAAACTTAGAGGAAGAGTGGTGTGAGTACCGAAAAGTCCGCTGCCATTGGCTGCATAACGTGCGTAGTCAGTAGAACCATAGATTGTTCCGTCATAGTTTGCTTCATAACCTACTATTCCTTTTACGCTCAATCCTTTAGTCAGGAATCCCAGATCCAGATTCATTCCATAAGCGACGTTCAGATTGATACCTGTTTGATGGCTATATCCGGAGCGGTTGATAAGTCCGTAAGTAGGATATTCATTGTATTCTGCAGTAATCACTTTTCCGTCTTCGGTGATAGGTCCAGGTACGGTGGGGGCCATCTGATAGATCGAATTCATGATATCTCCTGTCCCGTTGTATCCTTGATTTATCCGGTCGATAGTGACATTTGTGTTAAGGAAACAGTTTAGATAACGATGCAGAGTGACGTCCACATTAGCTAAAATGTTGAAGCGATGCAATTTGAGTGCAGGATTATAATTATCATTCTTCTCTGCATCAATCAGGCTGTTTTGGTGAAGATAACCGGCATTAACAAGGTATTTAACCCGGTTGTTACCTCCGCTGATATTTACGTTGTAACGTTGCATACTGGCTGCATCATTCATGAAAGTGTCATACCAGTCGTGTCCCGGCATAGTTCCATCTGTAAACCCGGCTATTTCATATAAAGAATAGAGTGGAGTGCCACCGTCATTGAGTAAGGCCTGGTTACGCATTTGTGCGTATTCACCGGTACTTACTATTTTAGGACGCTGGGTAGCCTGTTGTATGGAGAAGTCCATGTTCACATTTACTTTAGTACGTCCTATTTCGCCTCTTTTTGTAGTAATAAGAATTACTCCGGAAGAAGCTCGCGGACCATATAATGCTTTAGCTGCGGCATCTTTCAGAATACTGACAGATTCTACAGTGTTGGCATCGAGTGTATTCATATCGAATAATGGAGCCGGAATTCCATCGAGTACAACCAAAGGTGAATTACCGTTTATGGAATTCAGACCACGTATATACATCGTTGTTGCATCATCGGCTGGTGTGCTGGTGGATTGGATAGAAGTCAATCCTGCCAAGCGTCCGGTCAGCGTAGCTGAAAATCCGCTATTAGGTGTTTTAACTAACTCTTCTCCCTGAACGGTAGAGATTGCTCCTGTATAACCTCCTTTTCTCTCTTTCTGCAGCATGGCTACTTCGAGAGATGTATCCTGACCGGCGATGTCTGATATCAGACAAAACTCTACCGGTTTATTCAGAGTGAATTTCATTGTCTGGTTCCGATATCCCGGAATCTTACAAATGACCATACTGGCTCCCGACGGAATCTCCATGATGAATTTTCCGTCTTTATCACTGCTTGTGGTGTATTCGGGATTGTCCGGGACAGAAATGATTGCGCCGTCTAAAGGTTCGTTGCTCTCATTCCGCACCACACCGGATATAACTTCTTGCACTTGTGCCCGGCATACTTCATTGCCTGTGAACAGGCATACGATGCACAAAAGTGTGATTATTCTGTTTTTCATATACATTCTGTTTTATGATTACCATCCTGCATTTTGCCACGTCTGTCCTGTCGTGCCTTCCAATACGGCTGCTTCATTGGCAGGGATAGGATATACGTGCCATTTCTTTTCATAACTCATTTTGCTCGGTTTGCTGCCGTCTGTTCCTAGATTGATTCTTTCATAAGAGAATGAGTTTCCATTTTTGGTGATTCTCATACCTGTGGTAAACTTCTCATTTTCCATATTCTCATTGGCGGGTGTCCAACGGCGGATATCGAAATATCTGTCTTCTTCACAAGCCAGCTCTATCTGGCGTTCGTGGCGTACCAATAAACGAGCTTCGTTCTTGTCGTTTGTCGACAGATCAACCGAAGGATCAAAACCTGCGCGATGACGGATTTCATTGATCCATTCCAGGCCTTCGGTAAGGTGTCCGCTTTCAATAGCGGCTTCGGCGGCATTCAGATAAATTTTGCCTAATCGGTAAAAACGGAAACGGCCATCATATCCAGCCACTCCGGCTGCCTTACAGTTACCGTTTACCATTCTTTTTCTCCAATAATAACCGGTACGTGTATTCGTATTTCCACTTGTACGGATTTCGCTATTTCCTCCCACGTACGTTTCTACTACTGCCGGTTCCTTTCCTAACAGCACAGGACTGTTATTATAAAAAATTGTAGCCTGGAAACGAGGATCACGTCCCTTATAAGGGTTGGCTGGGTCATAACCGCTATTAGGGTTATAATTAGGTGACAGATGCTTCTCATCGTTATAAGGTTTCGATAAATCCAGTACAGGCTTTCCTGTTGCTAGCATATCATAGGCGTCTACTAATTCTTGGGAAGGAACAATAGTTAATTGAGCGTTTCCCAATACCGGAGCTCCGATAACGTCATACAAAGGATTGGTGTATGGGTCGGGCCAATAGCCTTCGGTACTTTGCCAGATTGTTTCTTTATCACTGGGATCTGTTCCGATATAGTTATTGAGCGTAAAGTACTCCATATAAGCATTGTTATAGTACTTTTCAGTATCCGCACATTTAGTATACAATTCATATCCATTGGCTTTCAGCTGTTCCAGACAGTCTTTGTTGATTGTGTAAGCCCATTCCCAAAGATCTTTGCCGCCATTGTTGTAAGTGCTGGCTGCGAATAGACATGCTTCGGAACGGATAGCCATTGCGATACCTTTGGTCATTCTGATCTTCTCGTTGAGTGTTGTCAGTCGCCAAGGGAGGTTGCTGGATTGCAAAGCTATTTCGCAATCATCTACAATGAATCGGGCACAGTCTTCGAAAGTAGGACGTGATAGAGTTGAATAATCATAGTCTAAACCGTATGGCTCTTTCTCAATAGGCACAGGACCATACCATTTCAGTAACTCCATATAGAAATAAGCACGGAGTACATGAGCCTCTGCTACCCAACGGTCACGGTCGCTTTCTCTTGGTATGGCGGCGGTGGCTGCCCGTTGGAGGAATGTGTTGATAATACGGATTTGCCCCCAGTATAACTGCCAGTATCCTCCTTCTGAGTAGGTGTCACCCATATCTCTGCGAACGTCGAGATAGAAGTCGGTGGTGGTACAGTTGCCGGATGCGGCATGTGCAAAGCCGGCACCGGAACCATCCGTGCAATCCCACGCTTCATCACTAAGTGCTACGGGATAGTTGCTCCAGAAATGATATCGTAAACTCTTTTTAGGCAGATAGTCAAAGCAAGTACTGAAATAAGCTTTAGTCAGATCGGGATCTTGGAATACTTCGTCCAGTGATAATCTTCCGTCGGGAGCTACATCCAACGCTTCATTACAAGAACTGAATGTGAGCAAGGAAGCAAACATGCATATATAAATCAATCTTTTTTTCATATCGGTTTTGTTTTAGCCGTTAAAATGTAATATTTAAACCTACATTGTACGTACGCATTGTTGGATAGGCTGCCGGACTGTTTTGTTCGGGATCGAAGCTGTCAGTCTTCAGGTGAGTCCATGTATACAAGTTGTTACCACTTAAATAGAAACGTACATTGGAAGCACCGATTTTCTTGCTGATGCTTTCCGGTAATGTATATCCTACTTCTGCATTTTTCAGACGTATATATGAGGCATCCATGATAAAGAAGTCGTTGGGCTGCAAGCTCGGGCCGCCACTGCTGGACAGACGAGGATACGTAATCTTTTCGTGATTATTATAGCGTTCTTCGCTCCAACGTTCCATGTGCATCTTGTAAAAGTTGCCGCTGCTTTCATAAATACCGGCTCCTGAATAAGTCTTGCTGTATTGGCCTACTCCCTGCAACATGATAGAAACATCGAATCCTTTCCAGTTGGCAGATAAAGAGAAACCGTAGTTGATGCGAGGCAATAGGGAGGAATAGCCAATGGGAGCCTTGTCACGGTCATTGATGACACCGTCTCCGTTGAGATCTTTATAAATAAAGTCTCCGGGTTCCGGTGTTCCTACACCTTCATAAGTCAGTCCGCTCTTGGCAATACTCTCGTCGCTATAGAAGAATCCTGTGCCGTCACGCCCTTTTTCAGGATCATAGCTGTGGTCGATGATATATCCCCAGTTTTGTCCTAATGAGAAGCCGGTGGTGCGGGTGCGATAAGCATAATCCTTACCTAATAGTGGCTCGTCATATTCCAATACTTTGTTTTTGGCATAACTGAAGTTTGCATTAGCAGAAACAGATAGCCCGTTTTTGAATTGTTTCTGATATCCGAGGACCATTTCGAATCCCTGATTCTTTACTTCACCATCGTTCATCAGTGGAAGAGCGGATGAGGGAAGACCTTGAATCATAGGAGTAGTCTGCGGGATAATCAGAATATTTTTTCTTTTTTCAACAAAGTAGTCAAATGAGAAGGAAAGATCATGATACAAGGATATGTCTATACCATAATTCTGTTTTTCAGCTGTTTCCCATGTGATGCTTTTGTTTCCTATGTAGTTTTCGGCTATCTTGTAACCTTGTCCCCAACCGGAACCATTGGAAGCACATCCCAAGCTTGGGGATAACCAATGATCTCCTTTACTGTCGGTGACTACGGAATATTGACTGATATTATCCAGATAAAGGAAACGGGCTGAACCGAAGGCGTCGTTACCAACTTTTCCCCAAGAAGCTCTTAACTTCAGATTGGTCAAAACCGGATTATCCTGAAGGAAGCCCTCATTAGTAATCAGCCAACCGAAAGAGGCAGCCGGGAAGAGACCAAATCGTTTGTCCGGTGAAAATTGTTCAGAGCCGTTATAACCTACGTTGACCTCTGCAAAATAACGTCTGTCATAGTCATAAGTTGCACGTCCGGCAATACCGATGACGTTGTAAGGAAGCAGTAGGTCACCGGATGTTTCTTTGGATTCTTTGATGTCCCGTTGAGCTAGAAACATAGCAGTGACATTATGCTTTCCGGCGAAGGTCTGGTTATAGTTGATTTGTCCCTGTAAGTTCATAACCCAATAAGATTCGGAAGACTTTGTGAGTTCAATCGGGCCGTCTTCGTCCTCCAGGCTAGGATGGCGATTGATAAACAAATGCTCTCCTGAAGCTAATGTCTGATACGTATACCAGGTATAGGAACGTTTTCCGATTGTTTTCCCAAATCCTTTGGAGTCGAAAGATACCTGGCCTTTGACAGAGAGCCCTTTAGTGATAAATCCCAAATCTATTTCTACTCCTCCGATAACATTGATTCCCGATCTGGTTTCCAGTTGATAGCCCGAACGGTTGATTAGCGGATATGCACTCAATGAATTGTTGGCGGGATCTTCTACGGATAATCCGGCACCAATAGGGAAAGTACGTATAGCATCAGTAGCGTATGCACCTTCCGGGGTGAGATACATGGAAGTAGGGCGTGAGGTCAAAGCGCTGTTGAATACACTTGACATACTTGCGGAAGTTCCGTTGATCCGTTCCAGATAAGAGGAAGCGTTTAAGTTAATCTTTACCGACTTATTGACTTTGTAGTCGATATTTGAGCGGAAGTTGTAGCGGTCTAATGAAGACTGGGCATTGTATCCCAACTTGGATTTAGGTTCTACGTTGAACATACCTCCCTGATGCAGATAGCCTGCACTTACAAAGTATTGAAGTTTGTCCGAACCTCCCGAAACGTTCATGTTGGCTCTGGTCATGGGAGCATAATCTCTGAACAAGATATCTTGCCAGTTATTATTCGGATAAAAATCCGGGTCTACAGGATTACCTGTTTTCCATGAGTCGAACTTATCAATGTCCGGCCCGAGGAATTCAGCGGAATTTCCGTCGTTCACGAGTGCTTCATTGCGAAGTCTGACCCAGTCCCATGAATCCAGACGTTCGGGCTTGAAAGCGATTTCCTGCATGCTGAATTCTACATTGGCACTGATACGGGCAGTTCCTTTTTCACCTCTACGAGTGGTAATCATTATCACTCCGTTGGCACCACGTACTCCGAATACTGCTGTTGCGGAAGCATCTTTCAATACGGAGATATTAGCAATCTCGTTCGGGTCGATAGATCGCATATCGTCTACAGCTACTCCATCTACCATAATTAATGGGTTTGTTCCGTTTGTAGTGGCAGCACCACGCAGGAACATGGTGACTTCGTCACGTCCCGGTTCACCGGAGGTCTGGATAGTTGTCAATCCTGGGAGTTTTCCGGATAAAGCGGAACTTAGGTTGGGCGATGAGGATTTCATCAAATCTTTTCGATCAATGGAAGCTACGGAACCGATGACAGAAACCTTTTTCTGGGTACCGTAAGCTACCACTACAACTTCCTCCAGGTTCGCTACGTCCGGATGCATGATGATACGCATGTCTTTTTTAGCAGGAATGTCCTGCTTTTGATAACCTACATAACTGATTTCCAGTATAGCGTTGGGGGCAACCGATAAAGAGAAACGACCGTCTATGTCTGTAATAGTACCATTCGTTGCTGCTCCTTTTTCTATGACGGAAGCTCCGATCAGGCTTTCACCGGACTCGTCTACGACGACTCCAGAGGCTGTTATTTTAGACTGTTGCTGTGTCAGGGTAGCATCTCCGATATCCGATGCATTTCCTGTAACGGGAATACAGATTCCCAACCCAAGCAACAGGCACATTTTGTATAGCCAATAACTTTTTTTCATAACTATAACGTTTAAGATTGTTTTCTGTCTAATTAAATGAACTCAACATTTTATCCTTGTCGTATCCTATGTATTCATAGCGTTCTATCCGGACACCTTGATTCTTTGCGGTAATACATGGGCTTGTGCCATTCCATGGGCTATCCATCCACCATTCTTCTACTAGTAGCTTCCTTTGAGTTGAAGAGCTGTCGGTAAATGAGAACTGAACTTTTGAGGCATCTACAGCTCCACCGGAGTAACCTAGTACGGAATAAGTACCTGCCAGATTACGCAGATCAACATAAGTGAGCGGACAACCGGATGCATTTAGTGATGTGATGGATTTGCACCGGTTTATATCCAGATATGCTAATCCCGGATTGTTGCTCACATCTATAGAGGTTATCATATACTGATCGCCAGAAATGAATTTGGTTAATCCTGCATTCTTGGCACTGAAAGTCTGAATTCCTTTCTCATCTACCGGACCTGCCGTGTAGCTGGTACTGATTGCGTATTTACTAAGATCGATTTCTCCCAGATTATTTCCATCCAGAATGAGGTTTTTGTATCCGCAGAAGTATTGTAGTCCTTCCAGATTAGTGATTCCCTTATTGCTAAGATCAAGGGTCGTGTTATTCCTGAAGTATTCAGTATTCAGAGCAGCCACTGTCAGAACTTTATCTCCATCGAATACATCCGGAACCAATGCTTTGAGTGCGTTTCGCAGATTGATATCAGGAATTTCTCCGTACTTTTTCATTGTCTTCTGATATTTTCCGTAACTGTAATAATAGTTGTTGTTTCCATCGGGATAGTCGTGCATCCAGTCGTACCCTTCCACTGTCACTCCATTATTGATGGCATCTACGATAGAACCGCTATTGCTGTAGTATGAGTCCATCCACCAGGATTCCATTTTCAGGAGTCGTTCTTTACTTGCGTCATCGCTGAAAGTAAATTTGAAGTCTGTGCTGTTGTAGTTCAGACATCCGCCATAGATACTGTGGTAATTGCGTACATCCAGATATACCAGTTTACAGTTTAGAGCAGAGAACTTCTCAATGTTATAACAATAATACAGGTCGACAGATTCTAGTTTGGTACTTCCATCTATGTTGAGAGATACCAATGTCGTGTTCGGCTGTTCCGAAGTGGCTAGTTCCAGTTTGGTCAGACCAGTGTTTTGTGCAGTCAGTTCAGACAGTCTGGATAGTACTTCTGCAGGAATTTCACTGATATCATTATTGTTGCAGATCAGTTTCCGAATGTTGCTGAAATATTCGAGTCCCTCCAGAGAAGTGATATTTTTATCGCTGATATTTAGTGTGCCATCAGTGAAAGTGACATATTTAGCACTGGAAGATATCTTTTCTCCTTTAAATATATCAGGGAAAAGAGCAGACAAGGCATTACGCAGGTTTTCGTCGGGCATAACTCCAACAGTACTGTTGATGACGCCTAATGTTCGCATTTTGCTACCGCGTACCAATACAAGTCCATAAGAATCTTTGGTGGCCGTAGAGGGGTAAAGTACCGTGATATGATCGGATTGTACTTCTCTGGTTTCCATGTAGATGGGCTGTTCGGTTCCTCCTGAAAGGGGAGAAAGAGCCAGTACATCACAGTCGATAAAGCCATTTCCCTGAATGGTAATCTCTGTGCCCAGGGATTCTTCCGAAATATCCGGAAGCACTACATTGGTTACTCCTAGGTCTGTGCCTAACTTTTCGTCTTCACATCCCAAAAGGAATACCATTCCAAGCATTAATAAAATGTAGAAATGTGTTTTCATAAATACTATTTGTTTAATGAATAAATAGAGTACATAGTTATTCTTGTTTTAAGACGATCACAGAATGAGCCGGAAGTAAACATAGAATTTTATCGTTCACTTTGAGAGGCTGGGCGTCCGGAGCCAACATTTGGTCTGTGGTAGGTAAACCGTCTTTGATATAACGGTAAACCTGATAATTCCCTTTGGTTTGCGTATGTTGGTTGATTAGGCTTATTGCTTTCTCCTGGTCCATTCCATTGGCGAAAACATATACCCATTTGCCATTTGTGTTTCGAACAGCAGTTCCTGCATACCATTCTTCCGGTGTTGCTATCGGATAGATTTCAGCTCCCGGGCGTATGAAACGTGTCAACAGAGAATAGGCATAGTACTGTGGGCGTACCTCGTAATCACTTTTGATATCGTTGTAGTATGGTTTCGAAGCGTATGTTTTCTTTACATACTTCCATAAACCCAGTTGCTGCATTGCTCCGTAGTCTGCATCCTTACCATAGTATTGGTCTATCAGGCTCCAATAGCTAACACCGCTTGCTCCTGCATTGAGTAGATTGATGGCTATGCGTGTCATGAGTACTCCTCGTTCATACAAGTCGATATCTTTTTGTCTGGTGGCACCTACGCATTGATTACCTCCGAATTCACCGATGAAATGGGCTTTTCCAACTGAAGAGGCCAATTGAGAGTTTTGTTTTTCCCAATCCAGAATTGTGGAGTTCGGAGTTTCGTAGCCGAAGATATAGGTGTGGGAGTTGAATACGTCAGCAACGTTCGCCAGTCCTTTCGTGCAGGCTGCCAGATATTTATGCGTTCCTGTACCTCCGTCTGAATTGTCAGAAAGGCTGAAATGTACTTTATTTCTTATTCCATCCTCTTTGAAACGTCTGTCGAGTACTTTACACATTTCAATATAGTCGGCGGTGGGAGCAGCTTTACCTTTGATGATATATGACCAATCTGGTTCGTTGATCGGAGTAATCTCTTTGACGCACGTGTATTTTTTGTTGTTGAGCAGGTGTTGTACAAGTGCGGAAAAGTTCTCGCTCCATTCTTCATAGTTAGTCGGGGCTACTACCCAGTTACCATAATTCCCTTCGGCCAGGAAATGTCCCGGAGGGGCTCCCCAAAGTACAAGGGTGACTTCCATTTTCTGTTCTTGTGCCATATCCAATACTTTGTAGAGTGATTGCATTTCTACAGAGTTGAAAGTGAAATTATGCCAGTCGATTTTGGATGCATCCGGATTGTCATTCTTTGGCTCATACCATTGTGGCATCACCATCACCCGTAAGCTTTGCAGTCCCATTTCTTTGACACGTTTCACAACGATGCGATCCCAGTCTTCAGCTTTAGCTCCATCATTGCGGGTCACATTTTGTGAGAGAAAGTGGGGATCTAGTTCTGCACCTATAGCACGGAGCTTTACACCGGTTTTCTTTCCTACAGAAAGTTTCTGTATGGCAGTTGTTGAACTTTGGTATTTGATTATCAGACTACTTTGCGGGTTATCCAGTGTCAGCGTGAAGCCGTTAGCCAGTTCTTTACCGGTTTTCTTTATAGCTTCTCCTGTATCTTTATTGGTGAGTATATAAGTGTGGTCAGGGTGTAGCCCTGATAAATTGACAGTATAGCTCTTGTCCGGATTGTCTTTGCGGCGGAAAGCTACGATGTATCCGCTGTCATCCGACGGACGATAAAGTTGGTATGCTAGCCAGATATTTTCCGAAGTAATGTTGTTTATTCCACTCAACGGATAGTAATCTTCATAGAAATAGGGGCGGAGTTCTTTGAACTCTGCCTGGCGGTCGCGCATATCATAGATGGATTGTCCAGCTTCGGTTATTTTCCAGTTGTAGATAATAGAGGTTCCGAGGCTGGAACGGAAAGTGAATTTATCGGCACTCACAGTTCCTGTACCATGCAGGGGAAGGTATAAGTTCAATCCGTAAGTATGGCATTGATAGCCGATTGGTTCTCCATAACTGTAATCTGTTCTCCACATCGGTGCACTGCGTGAGATACTTTCGAGGTCAATACGGCGTCCGCCACTGGCACAATTATCAACCAGCAAGCCCGGAAAGCGGTTCAGCAGATATTCCCAGAAAGAATAAAGTCCTTCAATGTATCGGATTTCGCAGATACCTTGTCTGCCAGGTTCATCATTGGCAGCCCAGAAACCTTCCGGCTCTATATTGAAATCCTGGCGGTAGTAGTCTATGCCATTTTCTTCGAGGAAGTCTCCGATATATTTACTCATCCATCGACATGCCTCCGGATTTCCGAGATTGAATAGATAAGAGTCGTGCTCACCATCTTTTGTCCAGTCTTCCTGTTTGGCTTTTCCTCTGGCATCCAACATCCATTGAGGGTGTTGCAGTGCCCAAGCTGAGCCTTTCATAACACGCTCCGGTTCAAACCATACCATGAACTTGGAACCAACTCTATGCACTTCGTCGGCGATGGGGCGTAATCCTTCGGGGAAACGAATAGAGTCGACGGTCCAGTTTCCTACGGTGTTCGCCCAATTCTTATGATTGGCTACATCTGCAGAGTGATTGTACCATCCGGCATCCAGCCAGAATACTTCGGGTACTAATTTGAATTGTTCATACCGTTTCACCATAGCAATGGCATAATCTGTAGTCAGGCAGGTATATTCATTACAGGGAGTAGGATCACCGTAGTTGAAACTGGTCGATATTGGATATACGGTCGGTTTACCACCTACTTTCCAAGTGTGGTGGGCTTGCACGAAACGGCGGAACTGGTTGTGTCCTTTCATCCGGTCGGAACCGTTCCAGAATGACAGGCATACACTGGAAGTGCGGATGCTCTCTTCCGGATACAGATAGGTTTTCAAACGTTCAATTCCGGAGGTAAGCGCTACGCTTTGCTGGTCTGCACAGCGCACATCGGCAAACCAGGTTCCTGTCCATCCGATGGCTACGATAACTCCTTGATTAGCCGGAGATTCAATATTGAAGAATGGCATACGCATTTGTGAAGAGCGTCCACCTTCCGGTCTCATATAAAGATTATCACCCGGAGACAAGATTGTAAGTTGCTGGCTGAAATCTGATTTGGATGCATGGCTGCCTTCGGAATGATGAAGGTTGAATGCTCCCGGATGCTGGTAGCGGAATGTGATATCAGACACTTTTATGTTGGCAATCTCCGGCGTATTTTTCTTTCCCTGGTTGGTGAAACGGAGTACCCATTCCACCGTATTGAAGTCGGTAAAGCCTTTCACTTCACATTCGACTTTTAATCCTCCGGATGGTTCACGATAAGTATAAAGGTATTTCAGAACCTTGGGATCGTCACTTTTCTGACGCGTAGCCGTATAAGACCAGCTTTTGATAAATTCCTGTGAAGGTTTACCTCCATATTCGAAAGAAAAAGGAGGGACCACACCGCGGGCAAAGTGGGTGGTTATCCATTGGCTGGTGTTTACCGGGCGGTCGCTCATGCGGGCTACCGTCTGTCCTGTTCCATTATGAGGGAACAGAAGCAGAATGAATAGATAATATAGTATTCTTTTTTTCATTCTTTATTCGGTTTTTCGTTGGTAACTTTATATTTTAGTAATAAGGAACTATGTGGCTTTTCGAGGATCAGTGGCAACTGACTGGTCAGTTCTTTTCCCTGATAGATTTTGCTCTGTCGGCTATCCATGTCTGTCACTGTATAGTATTTTTCCGGATCCACTCCTGAAAGTCTGACGGTGATTTTTTTGTCTTTGGAGGCGGTTCTGCGGAAAGCAACGATAATACCACTGTCGTCCGACGGACGATGCATTTGATAGGCTAGCCAGATATTATCCCGCGTCATGTCTTCTGTACCCGTCAGTGGGTAATAATCTTCGTAATAGTAAGGTCTGATTTCGTGGAATTCTTTCAGACAACGTTGCATTTCGTAAACGGAGGCATTTTTATCGGTTATTTTCCAGTTATAAATCAAAGCTGTGCTGACGCTTGAGCGGAAAGAATACGGATCGGTCTGTAAACTACCTGTTCCATGTAAAGGTAGGAAGAAATTCAGGCCATACGTGTGACATTGGTAGCCGTCCGGATCGTCGTAATGATAATAATCACTCCTCCATAGTGGTGCGCTTCGGCCGATTGTTTCCCAGTCAATACGTCGTCCCCCACTGGCACAGTTGTCTATGAGCAGGTTCGGGAATCGGCTCAGCAGATAATCCCAGAAGTAGTATAGTCCTTCGATGTGTCGTATCTCTTTCATTCCTGTACGTCCGGGCTCATCGTTGGCTGCCCAGTAGATATCCGGCTGCATATTGAAATCCTGACGGTAATAGTCTATGCCGTTTTCTTCGAGCATATCGCCTATATATTTACTCATCCAGTGGCAGGCTTCCGGATTTCCCAGATCGAACAGTAGGTAGGTGTCATTGTTGTGTTCGGGAATGTCGAGCATCCAGTCGGGGTGTTCTACTGCCCATTGGGTACCACGGATGACACGCTCGGGTTCGAACCAGACCATGAATTTAGCTCCTACTTTGTGTATTTCGTCGGCTACAGGACGAAGTCCTTTGGGGAAGCGCAATGTATCTACAGTCCAGTTACCGGCTGTGTTGGCCCAGGTCTTGCCATGTTCGAAGTCTGCAGCATCGGTGTTCCATCCGGCATCCAGCCAGAATACTTCGGGTTTCAATCCGAACTGTATGTAACGTTTCACCATGGCAATGGCATAATCGGCTGTCAGGCATGAGTATTCCGTACAAGGTGCGGGGTCCCGATAGTTGAATCCGCTGGAAAGAGGATATTCGGCAAATTTTCCGTTGATTTTCCGTGACTTGTGTGCCAGGACAAAACGGCGGAATTTATTGTGTCCTGCCATCCGGTCGATATTTTCCCAAAACATCAGACTGATACTTGGGGTACGAATTGTTTCCTGTGGACGTAAGTATAATTTCATGGTTTTCATTCCCGAAGCCATGGATATTGTACGATTATCTTGTGCGCATACATCTGCATACCAGGTGCCCGACCAGCCTACTCCTAATATGACTCCCTGTCCGGCAGGTGATTCAATGTTGAAGAAAGGAAGATAGTCCCCTTCTGAAGAGCGTCCTCCTTGTGGAGACATCTGTTTGGTTTCACCCGTTGCCAGAGTAACCGAACGTGGATGGAAATCATATTTGGAGATATGGTTTCCGTCTGCATAGTGTAACTTGAATTCTCCTTTAGAAGCGTATTGCATGGCAAGGTCCACTACTTTCACTTGTTCCAGAGTGGGAGAGTTGCTCGTACCTTTGTTGGTGAAGTTCAATACCCATTCGGCAGCCTGATAACTGGGATAGCCTTTTACGGTACATTCTACTTTCAGTCCGTTGGTAGGATTGTAGTAGGTAAAGAGATACTTTATCACATCCGCTTCTTCGGATTCTATCTTTTGCTGGGAATAGTCCCATTGGCGGATAAATTCTGCGGAAGGTTTCCCGTCACATATAAACGAGAACGGAGGTGTTTTTCCTTTAGCGAATTGTTTCTGAATCCATTTTTCGATTTCAGGAATGTGTTTGGAGATTTTAGCCGTCGTCTGACCCACGGCTATGATGCTCCACACACTCATAATCAGTAATGAGAACAGGAATTTCGATTCGATTTTCTTGAAATGTTTCATTAGAATATAGGTTTATGTGGTTTTTATTTTTCTCATTATTCCGATCAGATAGCACCATACAATGGCAAGTACTATGATTGCAGATAACTGACTGTGGAATGAATCGGTAATTACTCCTAAAATAGGCGGGAGGACGGCACCGCCAGATACACCGACGATAAGAAGTGCAGATACTTCGTTCGCTTTCTCGGGAACACGTTTCAAAGACAGAGAGAAGATGATGGAAAACAGATTGGCATATCCTATCCCGAAAACTGCTACACATCCGAGGATAAACCAGAGATTAGTGCTAATGGTCATCAGTATCAATCCTGCGAGAGCTATTCAGACGCTATAAATATAGAATTTACTTTCTGAATATTTCATCAGTAGGATACCACCCAAAAAGGCTCCTACAGTGCGGGCGAAGAAATACACACTATTTCCCATTCCTGCATCTGTCAGTGGTAGATCACAACGTTCCATCAGGAATTTAGGGAAAGTCATATTGATACCTACGTCTACACCTACCAGCACGAGAATACCGATAAAGAAAGCAAGAATGTATTTGTCTTTGAATAATTCAAGAGTGACTTTGAAAGAAATGTTCTTCCGTTCCTGTTGTTTTTCTTGTATAGGGGTAAGCCATAGCCATATCAAAGCGAGCAGTGACAGTCCGGCATAAATGGGGAATATCATTTTCCATCCGAAAAAACTACCAGTCACCCAAGCTGCCAGGATAGGACCCAGGAATGAACTGACTGCTTTGACAAATTGTCCTAGGGTTAATGTACCTGTCAACTTATCGTTTGCAACGACATCCGTTACTAATGGATTGAGTGAAACTTGCAATAGAGTGTTACCGATACCTATCAAGGCAAATGCGATTAATATGGCGGTAAAGTCGTATGCAACGAGTGGAAGGCACATGGCTAATACATGGAATGCGAAGCTAAGTAGTACGGTTTTCTTGCGTCCGATGCGATTCATTAACATTCCGGTGGGAATAGAAAGCACCAGGAACCACAAGAAACAGGATAGAGAGATGAGATTAACCATCGTATCGGTGAGATGGCTGAAATCATTCTTCACATAGCTCGTGGTTATTCCGACAATGTCAACAAATCCCATAACGAAGAATCCGAACATGACGGAGAGCATTTTTACTATGGATATTTCTTTTTTCATTCGTGTACTTTTGATGATAAATTACTTGGTTGGTGGGCATATATATCCAGCACGGTGGATATATATGGCTAACATGGTGAATATATATGCCCAATACGGTGTATATATATCCCCACTAAATGGGGTGTATATACTTCTATTTTTGTACTAATACCCTGATTGATGAACGAGATAATTTAAGTTTTAGGTTATTCTCTTGCGTGTTGACCGTTTCTGTTGATTCTATAAGATTATCACCTTCCGGTAGGCGTCCTTCCATATATTTGTAGACATTGTATTCTCCATTGGCACCTTCTTTATCATTTTCCAACTGTATCATCTTGTCTTTGTCTGTAGCGTTGGAAAGTACATACGTCCATTTTCCCTCTGTGTTGAGAAAAGCACTTCCGGCTATCAACTCGTCGCCGAGATCCAATGGATATACTTCGTCGCCCTGGCGGACAAAACGTGTCAACAGACTATATGCATAGTATTGAGGACGTACCTCGTAGTCTTCCTTGATTTTGGAATATACATCTGGGTCTTCGGTATAAGCGGATTTTAGATATTTCCATAAACCGAGTTGCTGCATTTCCGAATAGGAGGCATTGCGGTTATAATATTGATCGATCAGACTCCAGTAGCTTACTCCGCAAGCACCGGCATTCAGATAGTTCAGAGCAACGCGGATTATCTGTACCCCTCGCGTATACGTGTCTATACCATATTGACGGGCACTTCCGTATCCAGGAAAACCGAATTCTCCAACAAAATGTCTTTTACCTCCTGCAGAAGCTATATTTTGACGTTCCCAATTTACGAGAGTCGAATTAGGGGTGTTGTAGTCAAACTTGTATACATGAGAGTTATACAGGTCGGCTTCATCGTTTGTGAAAGCGGAAACACAGGCAGCGATATATCCGGGTGTACCGTCTGTATTGTCAGAAAGGTTGAAGTGTACCTTACTGCGTATTCCATCTGCTTTAAACTTGGCATCCAGTGCTTTCACCATGGGGGCGTAGGTGTCCTGCCAACCCATGGTTTCAAAATCACCTTGCCACATGATGCGGCCGTAACCTGCTATATGACTGTCAGGTTCATTGAATGGAGTAATTTGATTGATACAGGTATAATGCTTTTCTTCAATCAGGTATTTCACCATTGTGGAGAAGTTTTCAGCAAATTCTTCATAGTTATCTATACCGGCAATCCAACCCGGATTAACGTTATAACTTCGTGCATCACACAAGAAATGCTTTTGACCATTGTTAATGCCTGATAGTAAGTCGATATTGGTAATGGCTCCCCATACGACTAATGTCACTCCGATATTATTCTCCTGGGCCAGATCCAATACTTTGTATACAGATTGCATTTCTTCCGAATCAAAAGTGAATTTGCTCATATCCGCGACATTAGGATCGTTGTTGTCATTGGAGGGTTCCCACCATTGTGGCTGCATCATGATTCGGAATTGTTGTACTTTCATTTTCTTTACCCGTTGTACAACTATATTTTCCCAATCTTCAGCCTTTGAACCATCATTGCGGGTGATGTTTTGTGAGAAGAAGTGTGGATCCATCTCGACACCGATAGCATGAACCGGAGTTCCTGTTGAATTCCCTACTGCAACAGGATAATAGTTGCAAGCCGGGTAATCGTCATATTTGTTATAATCATCCGAGCAGGCGGACATTCCCCAAAGTGTGCAAACAATACTCAATAGAGTTTTACTGATATGTGTCATTTTCATTGCCATATTGATTAAATTTAGTAGGTTATTATTCAAAGCCTAATTCTGCCTCAATTGCCTGAATCAGAATGTGGATAACTTTGATGTGAATTTCTTGTATTCTGTCGGAATGTGCTGCTCGTGGCGCGCAGACTGCAATGTCTGCCAGTCGTGACAGTTCATTCTCTCCTTTTGAAGTCAGCGCTATCACTTTCATTCCATTGTTGTGTGCTTGTACGGCAGCTTTCAGTATGTTCTCGGAATGTCCGCTTGTGCTGATGGCCAATAATACATCTCCCTTACATCCCATAGCTTCTACATAGCGGGAGAAGATCTCGTTGAACGAAAAATCATTTCCCACACAGGTCATGTAAGCCGGGTCATTGATTGCAATTGCCGGTAGCGGGATGCGGTTGTTGCGGTAACGTCCGGTTAGTTCTTCTGCAAAGTGGGTGGCGTCACATAAAGAACCTCCATTACCACAGCTGATAATCTTATTTCCGGCTTTTAATGCTTCGGCGCAGGTAGAGGCTGCCTGTGAAATAATCCCGACTGTTGTTGTTTCCTCAAGAAAGCTCTCCAACGTTTGCCGAGCCTCTTCCAGTGTTGTTTCAATAAGCTCTTTCATAATAGTTAATCGGTTAAGTTAGCGGCTACAGAAAGAGCTGCATAATCTCCTATCTGCTCTCCCAAGGCGGCTGGTTTCACTTTACATACTCTGTTTGCACAGGATAATGCTTCCTGATCGATTATCTTTTGCATGATGGGTTCCATCATATTTTTATTCCGGGTATAGATGCCACCTATCACAATGACTTCCGGATTCAAGATATCGATCACCATGGATAATCCTTTTCCCAGATAAATAGCAGACGTCTCATATATGCTTTGGGCTAATTTATCACCTTTGGCAGCTTCTTCAGCCACTTTTCGGGCAGTAAGCTGATCTAGTTCCTGTAAGGTACACCATTCAACTTTCTGTCCGGTCTGCAATTTCTCCATCACATACATTTTGGAGAGTTGAGCAATACCTCCACCGCTGGCAAATCCCTCAAAAGAGCCCTTTTTACCGTAACCTATCGGACCGAAATCCGACAGGCGGATATGTCCCAGTTCTCCGGCATTGTCATTGGTGCCCGTATACAGTTTGCCATTTAATATTAATCCTGCTCCCAGTCCCGTACCGAATGTGAGAAAGACCATATTCTTAGTTCCTTTTCCTGCTCCGAACTTCCATTCGGCTAAAGCACAGGCATTGGCATCATTGTGTAGATTGGTTTTAATGCCCGTCTTTTTTTCCACCATTGCCACAATGGGGATGTTGTCCCATCCCGGTAGGTTAGGGGGAGACATCACGATGCCTGTTTCACTGTTGAGAGGACCTCCGCAACAGATTCCAATCGCTTTTGTGTTAGTAGGGGTTAGCTGGTGGAGGTTCATCATCTTTTCGGTTTCACAGAGAATTCTGTCTATTGTTTCGTCGACTGTGGTCGTATCAAATTTCTTTTTGTCGATGATATGTAGCTCGTCGTTTTCTTTGATACCGTAGATGATGGCGCATTTGGTGCCTCCTACGTCAATTCCTAACAAGTTCTCTTTCATAACTATTATTTTTTAGCGTATAATCCGGTTTTTTGTAACAGCCGCTTGTATTCTTTCAAGTTGAAAGGTGCCTTGCCGTATAGGTAATGATTCATGAATTTCTGATTACCGATCTGGTATTGGATCAGATAGATTCCTTGACCGCTTTCTTCCGGTAGTGAGGCTATTCTGACCTTTTGATTGGCTGGAATACGGAAAGTGCTCTCATAGATTTTACGTCCCGAGGATGCATCTGTTACCGTTACATTACCACTTTGTACGTTGCGTGTGTCATTCGTTCCTATCAGTGGGTAATTTCCGCCTTCTGCATCATTGATTAGTACACAAACATCCTGTTGAACATTCTTGATGAAATAATATGCCATCTTCTTTGAATTGTAGTAGTCAACAATCGCATCAGAGATCACTGGCCATCCATCCCGCAGGTTCCACCAGACAATACCAGTCTTGTCGTCAAACTTCTTTCCACGCCACATTTCTATGAAATATTTCATAGCTTCTGCCTGTACGGATTGAGAAGCGAATATAAAATCATCCAGTTTGGAGGGAACTTCACCAAAAAGTAAACGTACCTGATTAATCATAAGATTATTGCGATCGAATGTCTTTCCCCATTCTGGGAATCTACGAACAGATTTGGTAACCCATTCATCATTCCATTCATGATTTTTTGTCCAGGGATATACGGCATCTTTTGTCATCATTTTCTGGAGACTTTCTAAATTAGGGCAGCCGTGATAGCCGATTTCACTGACAAAGCAGCAGGTAGCATCCGTATAGAATTTGTCTTTGTAATATCCTCTGGGACCCCATAAATGGTTTTCTGGTAAATATTGGTCAGCACTTCCTCTTTCATATACCGCTTGGCTGTAGTAAGGAGAGCTGGGAAGATAAGGGCGAGTAGGGTCAAACTCATAAATAACTGCCGGGAGGACCTTGCGGCTAACTACATCCTGATTTGGATTAATATTAAATGGTTGCAAAGACCAGCGCAGTGCACAATCGTCTTCATTATTTCCTGACCATAAAACGAGTGATGGATGATTGCGTAACTTGCATACAACGGAAATGGCCTCTTCTTCCAATGCTTGTGTAAATGAGCTGCGTTGAGGATAGAAAGTACATCCCATCGTAAAATCCTGCCATACCATAATGCCGTTTTCATCGCATAAATTAAAGAAATGATGATCTTCATACACGTTGCCACCCCAACAACGTATCATATTGCAGTTTAATTCTACAGCCATGCGGATAGATTCGTCTACGAAAGAATGATCCCGGCTATGGAGTGCATCCATGGGTACCCAATTGGTTCCGTGAATAAAAATAGGTTCTCCATTGACTATGAAACAGAATTTACCCGGATGATCCGGTGGGAGGTTGATGTCTGTAATGTCTAGTTGAATCGTGCGGAGGCCTACCCGTTTATTATCTGTTGATAAAATAGTGCCGTCAGAATCTACTAACTCTACTTTTGCATCATATAAAGCCGGTTCTCCATATCCTCTTGGCCACCATAAATCAGCATTCTTGATTTCCATTATATATCGGAATGCTGGGGAAACGACAACAGAGCTTCCTTTATATATTTCTTTCCCATGGCGACTTAATGTATATACGGCTTTCACTTTGTCGAACTTTTCGAAAGGTAGTTTTACTTGTACATCAGTATACAAACGTACATTTCTGGTAGCAGTGTCTACATTGGCGACCATATAGTGAACATCTGTGAGACGTGCCGGATTCAATACGCGTAATTCTACATCTCTCCACAAACCTGCACTGACTAATCGTGGCAGAATGTCCCATCCATAGGTGTGCGGAGCTTTTCTGATGAATACGGATTCTTCAGACGGGAAGTTTCCAATACTGAATGTCCCTAACAGATGTTTTTGTCCTTCAATAACAGATGAACGGAGTATCACTTGGAGTTGATTGCTTTCTCCTGCTTTTATTTCTTTAGTTACATTAAAAGCATGTTCAATCATCATATTTTCTGCTTTGCCAATGTGCTTTCCATTCAGCCATATATCGGCCAGACAGTCTATTCCGGCAAAGAAGAGTTGATATTGTTGTCCTGGTTTTAGTTGTGGCGCTACGAATGATTTGGAATAACACCATTGATAGCCTTCCCATTTGCGTAATTCATTTACATTACTGCCAATCATCGGATCTTTAATTAAGTTGGCAGCCATTAGGTCTAGTTCTACATTACCGGGGACTTGGGCTGATAGATGTTTCACTTCAGCTAGTTGCATGTCCTTGGGCGAAGTTATAGGTTCTTCAGGTTGCATCCAATAAGAGAGTTCCCATGTTCCATTTAAGGAGATGGAACTACCGGAATCGGCAAAAACACCACTTGTACAAGTGAGAAATATCAAAAATAGCAGTGTACTGATTTTATTCATTGTTAATAGATTTGATTGATGGTGTGACAAAGTAACTAGTGTTATATTTTTATAGTATTACATAACGGTCTCATTTTTGCTTCTTTATATACCTCTATTAAACCTCCTTTCTTTTGTTTCAATTAAAATGTGAGTTGATGTTTTCCTGACCTTAAATCTATCTTTTTACCATTATATTCTACTGTTGCATTCGTATTGACTGGGATCGTGACTTTGAGAATCACTTGTTCTCCTTTACGTTCCCATTCAGAACGAATGATTCCGTTTACAGATTTATATTCTGCTTTTACCCAGTCAAGACCTTTTACGAAATGAGGTTGGATAAGAATATGTTTGAATCCGGGTTTCTGTTCATCATAATTAATGCCTGCCAATATATTGTACATCCATGCATTAATGTCTCCAAGAAACATGTGATTTACGGAGGCATCTCTAAATTCAGGTGAAAGTATCCATGTTTCTGCTAGTGTAGTGAAACCTTGTTTTATCCAATTGCCCCAAGATGGAGCTTCTTCTTGTGCGGCCATCTGATATGCCAAGTCAGCATATCCATATTTGGAAAGCATCCGCAGGACTGTTTTACTGCCTAAAACTCCAAAATCGAGCAGGTTTTTATTGGCTTTTATCATCGTAGAAAGATTATCTGCAACCTGCTGTTCGTATTCTTTAGGAACGATTCCAAGGTATAAGGCAACTCCTTGTGCTGCTTGCGAACCATTGGCATAAATAGCTTTGGATGTGTCGAAGTATTTGTGATTGATAAGCAATTTCAATTCTTCTGCTTTCTTAGCATAACTACTACCATCTTTTCCAATGAGTTCTGCAAATTTAGCCATATACAGATTGTCTAAATAATAATAGCAGGTAGTGGTGAATTCTGTAGGGGTTTGTGTTTTATGGAATACCCAGTCACCAATTCCGTAAGTTACGGTTCCTTCCGCGTCCTCGCGTCCTGCGAGGTAGGCAAGGTATTTGGTGCATACAGGCCATAGTTTTTCGATGCTTCTTGTATCTCCATAGTAGTGGTAAATTGCCATTGGCACGATAAACATGGCAGCATCCCATACAGGACCTATCCAGTCATCATAGCCCCATCCGGAACTAGGAATGATTCCCGATATACGTCCTTCTTCATTTTGATTATCAATCATATCATCCAGCCATTTTTCATAGAAAGTAATACCATCGAAGTTTAATAATCCTAAATCCATTGTTATGTGTGCATCGGCAGTCCATCCATTTTTCTCTCGTTGGGGACAGTCAGTCGGGATACTCATCAGATTTGATAAATATGATTGATTAGCAGCTTTCCATATTTTATTTAATAGTTCATTTGAACAACTGAATTTACCAACAGGAGGAACAGCCGTATGTATGAATTGAGCGGTTAAGCTCTCTTTAGTAAGTTTTACAGGACGATCTGAACGAACTTCTACATATTGAAATCCATGATATGTAAAATCTGGAGTGAATGTACCTTGTTTTCCGTCCAATATATAAGTGTCTGTTTGAAAAGCGAGGCCAGGTAATGGTTTGTAGTAAATATCTAAGTTGCGCATTTCCAAGCGTCCGTTATCTTTTAGCAATTCGCCGTGTTGCATACTGACTTTAGTGCCTTTCTTGCCATTGATAGAAAGAGTACAGACCCCTGACATATTAACTCCAAAATCGTATACACAGACTGTATCACCAAAAGAACGCATATTGATTGGAGTGATAAATTGTTCCGTTTCAATAGCAGGCATGTTTTGTGATACTAGTAGGGGAGAAGGGGCAGCCACCTGAATTGCATTTGTCCATTTAGAGTCATCAAAACCCGGTTTGTCCCATCCAGCAATTGCAAGACATGCATCATAGGTATCACCACTATAAATATTGTTTTGTATATAAGGACCGATACTCGTTTTCCAAGTAGAATCTGAATGGATGGTTTGCTTTTCTCCATTTTTATATAATATCTCCATTTCGCAGATCATTCTTGGGCGGTTACGCCAGCGGGCTTGCTCATAGCTCCATGTTGCTACAGGGGCCGATTCGTTGTAGAATCCGTTCCCAAGTATTGCAGATAGTACGTTCTCTCCTTTGAGCAGTTGTGAAGTGACGTCGTATGTGTTATACAGATTTCTTTTATTATAATGAGTAAAACCCGGATTGAGATGTGATGATGTTATTGATTTACCATTTAATGTCATTTTATAATATGCAGCGGCACTTACATATAATCTTGCTTGTTGTATATCATCTTGAGCGATAAACGACTTGCGCAACATGGGCGCTGGCGTATAATCTTTATCATGATTATCAGTAATCCATACTCCTGTCCAGTCACTTTGGTTGAGTTGAGCTGTTTCAAAACTGGATATAGGAGAGATAATCTTATGTTCCTTTGTTTTATCCCATGCTATTACTTGCCAGTAATAACGAGTTCTGGATTTCAATTTTTCTGATCCTTGATAGGTCGCATGAGGAGTATCAGAGTAAATAGTGTCAGATTGCCAGCTATTATCGGATGAGTTTCTCAAATCTTGTTCCCGGGTGGCGATATATAGCTGATAGCTGTCTTGAGAAAACTCTGTTGCATCTTCATTATTGGTTGTGTAATTCCAAGTAAAACGCGGTGCTGGTGAATCAATGCCAATTGGAGAAATTTGATATTCACATCGCATATTTTCAATATCAATGTTGTTACTGCTGCATGCCCATACTAGAAGTCCTAATAGAGCCAGCATGTATTTTTCATTTTTAATTTGGAACTTCATAATTCTGTATCTTTATGTTAATAATTAGAGGGCTATTTTCTTTATTGTTACATTTGTTAATTTGATATCATTATTTATTTTCACTAAACCGGTTAAGTGATTGAAGAAAAAATGTAAAATCATGACTAGGGTAATGAACATGGCAGGACAAGTGTTTCTACTTCTCTTTTTTCGGTCGAATTTTCCAAGCGATATTTGATATCGCCAAGTAGAATCCTTACGGCATTCTTACCGATCTCTTCTATTGGCATTCTTGCGATGTTCATATTAGGTGCTAAGACACGGAATGCTGATACTCCATGAATACAAGCCAATTCATATCCTTTATTTATATTGATTCCTTTTTCATAAAAGTAACGGAATGCTTCCAGAGCCAAAATATGGGTTGTGAAGAAGAACCCATCTACATCAGGTACTTTGCTGAATATTTGATCAAGAGTCTTGAAAACATTCTTCTCATAATCAACAAAGGTCACCTCTCCATATAGATCAGGATCAACGGGTAGGTTGGCTTCAATTAAAGCTCTTGCATACCCTTCTCGTCTCATATTCATTGTGCGGAGATGAGGATTCGTGGTAATAATAGCTATTTTAGATGATCCGTTATCGATCATTTTCTTTACTAACTCGTAGCTACTGCCTTCATTGTCAATAATGATGTAGTTTGTCTGCATCTCAGGAAAGTAGCGGTCAAATAAGACTAATGGATAGCCTTCTTTGACTAGATTCTGTATTTCAATTTTAGAAACTTTTGTGGGGGCTACTATAATTCCATCCACCTGTTTCGCTTTGAATAACCGGATCATTCTGTTTTCTCTTTCTATTTCAGATTCAGAGCTACAAATCATTAATGAATAGCCTTGTGTTTCCGCTTCCTTTTCTATAGAACGGGCAACTTTGGAGTAAAAAGAGTCTGTAATATCCGGTATGATTAATCCGATTGTGCCTGATATACCCGTATTTAGGCTTCTGGCTAATAAATTAGGCTGGTAATTCAACTGTTTGGCGCATTGAAAGACTTTTTCTTGTGTAGCAAGACTAATACCTTTTTCATCCCCCTTACCAGAAAGTACCCAAGAGATTGTTGTCTTGGATAATTTTAAGGTTTCTGCTATGTCTTTAAGGGATGTTTTCATAAACAGTATCTATTTAATCGGTTAAGTGATGGCAAATATATGAAAAAATATCTCATTATATAATAGTTGAGTAATATTTAACTAAATATTATTTTTTGATATAATAATTTGCAATTTAAAAATAACATAGAAATAAGGTGTAAACCAAAGAAAGTAACTATATTTGTATCATTCAAACGAAAGATATATGAAAGTAAAGAAAATTAGTGCGGCTAACGTGGAGGCTTGTTCGCTTCCTAAACTATTCGATGAAGAAAAAATAGATTTTCAGTCGATTCAGTGTGTCAATTGGGCTGAATATCCTTACAAACCTAAAGTGAATTTTCGAATTGCTCACACACAGAACTCGATTTTGCTACATTTTAAAGTGAAAGAGGAGAGTGTACGTGCCAAGTATGGAAAAGATAACGGTTCTGTATGGACTGACTCCTGCGTGGAATTCTTTTCCATACCTGCAGGCGACGGGATCTATTATAATATAGAATGCAATTGCATCGGAACTATTCTGGTGGGTGCCGGACCTGTGCGTAACAACCGCGAACATGCACCGAAAGAGGTGACTGCTCTTGTACAACGCTGGTCTAGTCTGGGTAATCAGCCTTTTGCTGAACGCATCGGTGAAACGGACTGGGAAGTGGCCCTTATTATTCCGTATTCTGTGTTCTTTAAGCACCAGATTGATTCGCTCGACGGAAAGGAGATAAAAGCTAATTTCTATAAATGTGGCGATGAATTGCAGACCCCTCATTTCCTTTCATGGAATCCGATACAGATTGAACAGCCGGATTTCCACCGCCCTGATTTCTTCGGAACGTTGGAGTTTGAATAGTGAATTGAATCTTTGAATTTGAATATAAAAAAGAAGGTTGATACTTGAAAAAGTATCAACCTTCTTTATATGGACTCACTTTGTTTATTTCACAATCCCTCTTTCCGAGCTCTTCACGAAATTTACAATATTCTCGATTTCTTCACTCATAGGAACCTGGTCGATAATCTTCTGTACGGCATCCTGAACGCTGAAATTACCCTGATAAATCAAACGGTATGCATTAGCGATGTGACGTAGGATTCTTTCCGATGTATTGTGATGTTGGGAGAGAACTACGGCGTTTACACCGTGATATGCTACCGGATTTCCTGACATGATAACGTACGGAGGCACATCTTTAGATATACGGCATCCGCTCTGTATCAGTGTCCAGCTACCTATATGGCAATACTGGTGCAAGGTGACATTTCCACTTAAGATAGCGCAGTCATCCAATGTACATTCTCCTGCAATAGTGGTGCCGATACCTACCACACAGTTATTGTTGATTTGTACGTCATGGCAAAGATGTACTTTATCCATCAGGTAGTTGCCGTTTCCGATTTTGGTAGCATTGCCGGCAAATGTAGCGCGGCTGATTACTACATTCTCACGAATATCGTTATTATCTCCGATAATCAGGCTGCTTTCTTCTCCAGTATAGTGGAAATCTTGTGGTTCCGCTCCGAGGACAGCATTCTGATGTACCTTGTTTCCTTTTCCCATTTTAGTACCTTGCAGGATACTAGCGTAAGACATGATGACGCAGTCATCCCCGACCTCTACATTCTTTTCAATGTAGGCAAAAGGCAGAACGGTTACATTCTTGCCCAGCTTTGCTTCGGGATCTACGTAAGCTAACGGACTAATCATAATAGTATATGTTTAAAGTTATTCTTCTCTTCCACCACCCAGTGCCTGGTAAAGGCTTACTACGGCCTGCATCCGGTCAAAGCAATCAGAAACCTGTGAGATTTGTGCGCTCAAGTAAGCCTGCTGTGCAGATAATACTTCCAGGTAGGTTGAAGTCCCTAAGTTAAACAATTCTTTTGTATCTTCCGAAGCTTTTTTGGCAGATTCTACTTGCATTTGACGAGATTCTACCTTTTCACTCGTCTTTTGGTATAAACTTAGCGCATTGCTGACTTCACTACCGGCATTCAACAAGGCCTGCTGGAAAGATAATTTCGCTTGTTCTTCCTGCGCTTTGGCAGCTTTCAGACGAGCAATGTTTTGTCCCCGGTAGAACAATGGCTGTGTCAGCGAACCGACAACAGAAGCCAGTAATTTACCAGGATTAACGATGCCGGCTCCGGAATTATTAGTCCATCCTGCCGAACCGCTAAGCGTGATTTGCGGATAGAAAGCGGCACGTGCGGAGTTGGTGTCATAATAGCAGCCTGCCAATGACATTTCAGCTGCTTTTACGTCCGGACGATTGGATAACAACTGGATGGGGACACCAGCCGAAAGTTCGGTCGGAAGCACTTGTGCTTCCAATACACCACGTTTGATAGCATGGGGAGCTTCGCCTAAAAGAGTAGACAATGCGTTTTCCGTTTCGCGGATGCTCTGTTCGATATCAGGGATGCTGGCGAGTACCTGCGCATAAGCAGCTTTGCTTTGTTCCACGCCGGCAGAATTGATGTTGTACATGGCAGCGTCCTTCATGGCTTCCATTGTTTCGGCATTCTTTTTCAGGATTTCTGCCGTAGCTTTGGTTATTTCCAACTGGCGGTCCAACATCATTAATGTATAATACATATTGGCGATGTTAGAGATCACCTGTGTCTGTACTGCCTGGCGATAAGCCTTTGTTTGCTTCAGAGCAACTTGGGCACCTCGTTTGGCGTTCAGTAACTGACCGAATAAATCGACTTGCCAGCTGGCTGTGACAGGTAATGAATAAGTTTTTGTAGCTGCATTCTTGTCAAAGCTGCTGATCGTTCCTTGCGGAGACAATCCTAATGACGGGGCATAAGCCAGGCGTGCCGACATGAGGGATGCTTCTGCTGCTTTCACATTTTGAGCGGCGGACAAGAGGTCCGTATTTTGTTTCAGTCCCGTTTCGATGAGAGACTGGAGTTGCGGGTCGGTGAAGACTTCTCTCCACGGCAGATTACCGAAGTTGGCTGTATCCGAAACCAGTGTATCATTATCCGCTACCGGATCGCGATACAGGCCGGAAGTAGTGATGTCTTCGGGTCTGTCATACGACTTATAGATGTGGCAGCTGCTCAAGAGAGCAGTTGCGCACAACATATATAGAATCTGTTTCTTCATATCGAATTTCATTATTTAGCGTATTGTTCAATCTCTGTTACGGCATCTGTATTGTCGATATCTTCCCATTCCATCGGTTTAACTTTCTCTTGCAGATACTGGAAGATAACAAACAAGACAGGAACGATGAAAATCTGGCAAATCATACCGATTAACATACCACCGATAGAAGCAGTACCTAGTGTACGGTTACCGTGGGCACCTACACCGAAGGCAAACATCAACGGAAGCAAACCGACTACCATAGCCAATGATGTCATCAAAATCGGGCGGAGACGGGCACCGGCACCCAATACAGCTGCCCAAGTGATACTCATACCCATCTTACGACGGTCGAGGGCGAACTCTACAATCAGGATGGCATTCTTTGCCAACAGACCCATCAACATGATTAACGCGATCTGCATATAGATATTGTTGGACATCGTACCCAGAATCATCTTCAATGCCGAAATATTACCGATAGCACTTACACCGTTCACAAACAGGAAACTGCCTAACAGACCGAACGGAACGGATAACAATACAGCCAGCGGAAGAATGTAACTTTCGTACTGTGCACTCAACAATAAGTAAACGAATACGAAACAGAGCACAAAAATCAGTCCGGTAGCACTTCCGCTACTTTGAGCCTCTTCACGCGCCATACCTCCTAATTCATACGTATAACCGGTAGGCAGGTTTTCTTGGGCAACCTGGGCGAGGGCAGTCAATGCCTGACCGGATGTATAACCACTTGCCGGAGCTACCATTACTTTCATAGAGGTATAAAGGTTGAAACGGCTGATAATATCCGGACCATATACTTTCTCCACAGAGATGAACTGGGCAATCGGGGCCATCTCACCTGCACTATTACGCACCTTGATATTCTTCAAAGATTCCAAGTTTTTGCGTGACAATGGATCTGACTGAATCATAACACGATACATCTTACCGAAACGGTTGAAGTTGGATGCATACAAACCTCCGTAATATCCTTGCATGGTAGTGAGGATATCGCTCGGGCTGATACCTGCTTTTTTACAAGCTGCTGCATCGATGTCGATCATGTATTGCGGGAAATTCGGGTTGAAGGAAGTTTTTGCCGAATTGATTTCCGGACGTGCTTCCAGTGCTGCCGTATAATCATTAACCACATCGAAGAATTTGTTCAGGTCACCACCGGTCTTATCTTGCATATTTACCTCAATATCCGTAGATGCCGAGTAACCCGGGATCATAGGAGGAGCGAAGAACAATACCTGTGCTTCTTTGATAATCTTTTGTGCACGCATATATAAGGAACCGACTACAACGTCTGAATTCTGTATCATGGAACGTTCGTCCCAGTCTTTCAGTTTGATGATGAAAGAGCCGTATGACGGTCCCTGGCCACCGATAAAGCTGAATCCGGAAATCATGGTACGTGACAATACCGCAGGATCGGAAGCGATCAGACTGTCTACACGTGCCAGGATTTTTTCAGAACGGTCTTGAGAAGTACCCGGAGGCAATGTTACTGCTCCCATCAGCGTTCCGGTATCTTCATTAGGCACCATACCTGTCGGAGTGGTGTTCATGAAGAATACAAGTATCGCAATGGAAGCGACAACTAATCCCATAGACAACCATTTCTTCTGGATAAAGAACAGTACTCGTTTCTTATAACGTTTCAGGATTGATTCGTATGTATCGTTGAATCTGTTTTTAAATTTCTTCGTACTCATTCCGATCAGTGCCAGAATACTAAGCACTACGAAAATTGCAGTAACTATCGGATTGATACTGAACAAACCAAAGATCATGCCGAGAATGGCAATAAGCGTGAAAGTAAGTGTAATTCCCGGATGCAACATCTTTCCGATAGCCTCGGTATATCTGTTGATCATGGTTGTATGGGCTGCCGTATAGGCTACTTTCATACGTTCTTTCAATGTGGAGTCTTCCGTTGTTCCGTCTTCTTTTTTGTGAGGTTTCAGAAGAACGGCACACAAAGCCGGACTCAAAGTCAATGCGTTCAATGCGGACAGACCGATAGAGATAGCCATAGTCATACCGAACTGACGATAGAATGTTCCTGCTGTACCTCCCATGAAACTTACCGGAACGAATACGGCCATCATGACCAGCGTAATAGATACGATAGCACCACCCAATTCATTCATAGCATCGATAGAAGCCAGACGGGCAGATGTATAACCTTGGTCAAGCTTGGCATGCACACCCTCGACGACCACAATCGCATCGTCGACCACAATCGCGATAGCAAGCACGAGCGCACATAACGTCAACAAGTTCAAACTGAATCCTACCAGGGACAGGATGAAGAAAGTACCGATCAGAGCTACCGGAATGGCGATAGTCGGAATCAATGTGGAACGTAAATCCTGCAAGAAGATATACACTACGATAAACACCAGGATAAATGCTTCGATCAACGTCTTCAACACTTCATGGATAGAAGCGAAAAGGAAGTCGTTGGCATTCATGGAGATGTTCAGTTTCAATCCGGTAGGCAACGTTTTTGATGCTTCATCCAACAATGCCTCAATATCACTGATAGTCTGTGTCGCGTTGGTTCCTGCCATCTGGTATACGATACAAGTCACAGACTTGTGTCCGTCTACCCGGTTGGTAAAGTTATATCCCAAGCGGTCCAGCTGAATTTCTGCTATATCTTTCAGACGGAGTACTTCACCGTCAGGAAGAGATTTGATAACGATATTTTCAAACTCTTCAGGCTGTTGCAAGCGTCCTTTATAACGGATGGTGTATTGGAAAGTCTGGTTACTGCGTTCACCGAACTGTCCTGGAGCAGCTTCGACATTCTGTTCTGCCAGAGCAGCGGAAACATCACCGGGAACGAGCTTGTATTGTGCCATGACGTCCGGTCGTAACCAGATACGCATAGAATAATCCTGCCCCAAAACGTTGGCGTCACCCACACCCGGTACACGTTGTACTTGAGGAATCAAGTTGATCTTAGCATAGTTTTCAATAAACGATTCGCTATATGTATCTGTCTCGTCATAGAGAGAGAATACTACCAGCATGGAAGTCTGGCGTTTTTGAGTGGTTACACCGACTTTAGTTACTTCGGCCGGCAACAGACCTTGTGCCATAGAAACACGGTTTTGTACATTGACGGCGGCCATGTCCGGGTCTGTTCCTTGTTTGAAATATATGGATATCTCACCGGAACCCGTGTTTGACGCAGTTGAGGTCATATACATCATGTTTTCTACACCGTTGATTTGTTCCTCCAACGGAGCAATCACGGAATTCAATACGGTCGATGCACTGGCTCCCGTATAGGTGGCTCTTACCGAAACGGTAGGAGGCGCGATGTCCGGATACTGCGTGATAGGCAGTGTCGCCAATCCGATAGCCCCCAGGATGACTATCAGGATAGAAATAACGGTTGATAGTACCGGACGGTTAATAAATCTATCTAATTTCATAATGATTATCTGATTATTAGTTGAAGGCTGTGGCTAAATTACCGTCGTGTTGGTCTTTCAAATGTTGTTGATAGTTTGCTTCTTTTTGCGCCGGTGTGATAGGCTGAACCTTCTGGCCATCTTTCAGGTTTTGTACTCCTTCGATTACGATTTTATCTCCTGAATTCAAACCGGAAGTAACCAAGTACTCTTTTCCGTTATCCAGATTGAAGATTTTGATTTCTGTATATTTTACCGTGTTGTCCGGTTGCAAAACATAAACGAACTTTTTATCTTGGATTTCTACTGTTGCAGACTGCGGTATAGTGATTACATTCTCCATGGTATAAGGAATCAGAACGTTTGCAGTACCTCCGCTACGCAATACATGTTCCTTATTCGGGAAGATAGCACGGATGCTTACCGAACCGGTAGATTGGTCGATAACGCCTGTGATAGCATCTACTTTACCCTCTATATCGTATGTGGAACCATCAATTAATTGCAGTTTGATAGTCGGTATTTTGCTGATTTCTTCTTTGATGGTGCTACCGGACTTGGTCATTGCCAGCAATTCCTTTTCTGTCATTGAGAAGTATACATATACTTCGTCAATCTCGGAAACAGTAGTCATCGGCGTAGCGATAGAAGGGCTTACCAATGCTCCTACACGATAAGGAATATTGTTGATAACGCCATCTGACGGACTTTTAACTTGTGTGAATGACAAGTTCTGTTGAGCAGTGGTCAGTTGCGCTTTTGCTTGTGCCAACTGGGCTTTAGTCTGTGCCAAGGAGTTTTCTGCCATTGCCAGGTCATAGTCACTGATGATTTGCTTTTTGTTCAACTCTTTCTTATTGTCATACGTCATCTGTTGAGTACTCACTGCTGCTTCTGCTGTAGCTACTGCTGCTTTGGCAGTGCGTACAGCTGCTTCGTATTGAGTCGGATCAACAATGAACAACACTTGTCCTTTACGTACAGCTGCTCCTTCGTCTACACAGAGTTTCGTGATGAAGCCCGATACTTGGGGGCGGATTTCTACATCTTGTTTTCCTTTAATTGTAGCCGGATAGGCAGTTGTTAAATTAGCAGTCGTTTTTTGTAACTCTTGTACTGCATATTCAGGAACCTTTCCTGTGTCATTGCCCTTATTGCCACAACTAGACAAGAGGGCTACGCAAAATGCAAATAAAACAATTCTACTTTTCATACTTATAAATATCTGTTTTTTAATTTAATGCGTTTGTTGCCAGTGTGCTGTTCATCTATATAGATAAGGGGGTTAAGGAAGAAAAACCGGAAACTAAATTAGATAATTTAGTTTCCGGTTGCAAAAGTACTTTAAATTCGGTATTCTTGTTCTCTGATACCGTGTTTTTTAACTATGTTTTTTACTTTATTTTATGATATACAGGAGTCATAATAAAACTTAACTCATAATCCTGATAAGGAAGACGATATTTTTCCAGTGGGATAGCTCCCCAACTGTTGACACAGGCAAGTCCGGTTTGTGCCTTGTCGATACAGAAGTTGGTGAAGTCTGCCTTTTCTACTTCCGGTGAGTGACGCTGGTCTTTGCCGTCGCCGTCATCCAATGACTCGATGGTGTAATTCAGGGCAGAAGCGGAGAAAGGAGCACTCGATACGAATTGCAGTCCGTTGCCACTGATGTTCAGAAGTCTCCACCAGCGGATATCCGTTTTTGTTCCGGTTTCCTGCGGGCGGATGTAAGGATAGAATTGTTCTTCCACTGTCTGGCGATATTTTCCTAACATGGCCGCGTGGTTGCGGTCGGCATAGTTTTCTCCCGGACCACGGCCGTAATATTCTATCTCGTTGAAGTTGACCGGCATACGCATTTGCATACCGAAACGGAACATGTCAGAAACTTTCTTGCTCTTGTCTGCCGCCATCTTTTGGGTAACTTTCACTGCTCCCTTGTTGTTAATGGTGTAAGTCAGCGATAATGTTCCGCCAATCGACTTCATGTCATATTCGGCACGAACCACTGCCTGATCGTTTTCAATAGCATGTTTCAGAGAAGTCAGTTTCAGTTCAGGATTCTTCCAGGCAGCATATTTGTGTTGCAGTCCGGCTCCGAAGTCATTGTCGGTCGGTGCACGCCAGAAGTTAGGAGTCAGTGCGCTGCCATCTTCCATCAGTTGCATGCCGTTGACGTCGTAACGGCAGAGGTAACCATTGTGTTTGTTGAAATCCATAGAGAAGTTTTCACCTTTCACAATCAGGAAGTTGCGGTCGTTGTCCAAAATGGTGGGCACGATGACCGGAAGGTTAGAGGCTTGTTGGTTTTCCAGTTTCAGTTCCGGTGCTTTGTAGTCACGGATGCTTAGTTGGTCGTAAGCGACGGTGGTTCCGGCCGGTAGCAGTGTTTCGGCGGCTTTCAGTTTGTAGCTCACGTTGAGCAGCAGTTCTTTGCAAGGACAGATGTTCTTTGTGTCAAATGGAATTTGCACTTTCACAGTTTGTTGGGGCGCTACTTTCAGGTCGGATACGATGCCTGTTTGCACTACTTCTCCGTTTGCCAGTAATTGCCATTCCATGTAATAAGCAGATAAGTCGCGGAAGAAATACTCGTTGAAGATGTTGATTTCGCCTTTGGCAAGATCGGCAGGAGTCGTCCATATATCCTGATAGAAATAAGCTACTTCGTATGCATGCGGATTGGGTACGCGGTCGGGGCTAATCAAACCGTTGTCGTTGAAGTTATTATCCGAAGCGTCGTATTTGTTGAAGTCGCCGCCATAGCCGTAGATGCTTACTCCGTCTTTGTTTTTCCAGTGGCAGGACTGGTCTACGAAGTCCCAGATAAATCCGCCCTGATATTTCGGATATTTGCGGATGATGTCCCAGTATTCTTTGAATCCGCCTTCGGAGTTACCCATAGCGTGCGCGTATTCACATTGGATTAACGGCTTTTGGATATTGCCTTCGCTATATTTGATACAAGCGTCGTAGTCATAGTACATCGGGCAGAAAATATCGGTGAATTCGCTGGTTCCTGCTTGTTCGTACTGTACGGCACGTGTCTTGTCTTCATTCTTAATCCAAGTGTAGCATTTCTCAAAGTTTGGTCCCATGCCGGCTTCATTACCCAATGACCAGAAGATGATGGACGGATGGTTGTAACCACGTTGTACGTTGCGTTGGTTACGTTCCATGTGGGCTTTGGCGTAGATTGGGTTCTTTGCCAGTGTCTGGTCGCCGTAGCCCATTCCGTGAGATTCTACGTTTGCCTCGGCTACTACATATAAGCCGTATTGGTCGCACAGGTCATACCAACGGTTGTCGTCCGGGTAATGGCAGGTACGCACGGCGTTGATATTGAGTTCTTTCATCACTTTGATATCCTGCAACATACGTTCGGTAGAAACCACATAACCGCCGTCCGGGTCCATTTCGTGACGGTCGGCTCCTTTGAAGAGTACCGGTTGTCCGTTTACGAGTATCTGTCCGCCTTTCAATTCAATCTTGCGGAAACCTACTTTAACAGGGATTACTTCTACTACGTTGTTGCCGTTTTTCAGTGTAGCGGTCAGCGTGTAGAGATTAGGCGTTTCAGCAGTCCATTTCGCCGGATTGGAAACGGATAGAGTTGTGTTTAATTTGCCCGAACCTTTCAGGTCGGCAGTCGCTACGCTGTTGCCTTGAGCATCTGTCAAGTCTAAAGCTACTGTGCCGCTTCCTTTCAGGTCAACGGATATATTCAATGTACCGTCTTTATATTGGCTGTCCAAATCGGGAGTAATGCGAATGTCCTGGATGTATTTCTTGTCGCGTGCGTAAAGATAACAGTCGCGTCCTACGCCGGAGTAGCGGAAGAAGTCCTGATCTTCCAGGTAACTACCGTCGCACCAGCGGAAAACTTGAAAGGCGATGACGTTCTTACCCGGTTTCAGGTAGTTAGTCAGATTGAATTCAGCTTCCAGTTTGCTGTCTTCGCTATATCCTACATAACGTCCGTTCACCCAAAGGTACATATTGGAAGTTACCGAGCCGAAATGTGCGAAAATTTCTTTGCCTTTCCAGTCGGCAGGAAGGATGATTTCTTTGCGGTAAGAGCCTACGTGGTTGTTTTCTGTCGGCACTAGCGGAGGGTTGTTTTTGAATTGACTTCTCCAGGCATATCCTACGTTGACATAGATAGGGTCACCGTAGCCGTTCAACTCCCAAACGCCGGGAACTTGAAGGTCATCCCAACCTTTGTCGTTGAAATTAGTCTGATAAAAGTCGGTCGGGCGTGCGTCTGCGTGTCTTACCCAGTTGAATTTCCAAAGACCGTTCAAGGTCATGAAATTTGTGGAATTTTCTTTAATGCCGGCTTTAGCTTCATCAGCCGATGCGAAAGCAAAGTAATTAGTGTGCATAGCGGAACGGTTTACGGAATTCACTTCCGGATCTTTCCACTCGTTGAAGCTTTGCGCTTGAATTGCTGTCAGTCCCAATGCAGCCAAGCAGCAAGAGAGTAGTTGTTTCTTCATGGGTTTTTTGTATTAGGTTTGAATTTCTGGAGTCAAAGATAGGGAATAATTTGATTAATAAAGGAGAATAATAAGTCTAATAGGTATGTCAATAGTTCAATTTTAATTTATTTATGAACTATTCAATGGAGTCTGGTAATGGTATGTGAAGTTGGCATAGATTTATGATGAAAGAAGAACTTGGTAAATTAACTTTTTGAGTATCACCTCTCGAGTATGGTAAAGTAAAGAAGAAACGATGAATAGGCTATATTTTTCTAGCGTGACATCCTGATACTATGAGTAATACAGCTAATTTTAATGCTTTTTATTTCTTGTTTTGTACTATTTTGTCCCTTTTTAGTATGATAATTGTATCTTAAAAACTATTACATTCACTTAATTTGCGGCAAGTGTTTTTAACAAACCTATTTCAAATTCTTAAATTTATTATTATGAACAAACTAACGAGACTAAAAAGATGCAAGAGGTGCATTAGTACGTTAATGCTTATGTGTTGTTCGCTCTTGGCATGGGCGCAAAATACAGTAACGGGAACTGTATTGGATGAATCCAACTTAGAGGTGATTGGTGCCAATGTAAAGGAAAAAGGCACGGCTAACGGTGCTATTACTGACATGAATGGTGTTTTCCATTTAAAAGTAAGCAATCTTCAAAAAGCAGTTCTGCAAATTTCGTTCATGGGATATGAACCTCAAGAAGTGCCATTAAATGGACGCAAACAACTGAAAATTATTTTAAAAGAAACGGCCAATGAACTTCAGGAAGTTACAGTTGTGGCCTATGGTACACAAAAGAAAGAAACTCTGACAGGAGCTATTTCTGCTGTAAACAATGAGGCGTTGATACGTTCGCCGAATGCAAGTGTGGCCAATTCGCTGGCGGGCCAGATTACAGGACTTTCATCCGTTCAGACTAGCGGTCAGCCGGGGCAGGAGGACCCTAAGGTATTTATTCGCGGAGTGGGTTCCTTAACAGAAAGTGCTTCCTCTCCTTTGATTTTGGTGGATGGTATAGAACGTTCGTTTTATCAAATGGACCCGAATGAAATAGAGAGCGTGACGGTTCTGAAAGACGCTTCTGCTACTGCCGTGTTCGGTGTGCGTGGTGCAAATGGCGTAATTTTGGTGACTACACGTCGTGGTAAAGAAGGTAAAGCGAAAATCTCAGTGAATTCTTCAGTTGGTATCCAGATGCCTACCCGAATGCTTAAAATGGCAGATAGCTATACGTATGCTACTTTGAGAAATGAGATTATAACAAATGATAAGCCAAATGCTACCGAGAACGATTTGGTGTTTAATAATTATGCAGTTGAACGGTTCAGATTGAATGATGAACCTATTATGTACCCCAGTATCGACTGGAGAAAGTACCTGCTTAATAAAACATCTGTGCAAACGCAGCATAACCTTAATATTTCCGGAGGAACAAAGGATATACGTTACTTCATATCTTTAGGTTTCTTATATCAGAATGGCTTGCTGAAACAGTTTGAAGGAGTGGGGTATGATAATAATTATAAATACAAAAGATATAATTATCGCGCGAATTTAGACTTTAATGTAACTAAGACTACCACGCTGAAGATCGGTATCGGCGGGATTGTAGGTAACCGAAATGAGCCGATGATTAATGATGCGACTAATTCGATTTGGACACTGATTAATCAGACAACTCCGTTCAGTAGTCCGGGTGTGATTGACGGACAACTCATAGTTACCCCCGAAGAACGTTTTGATAATAAAATCAATCTGGGCAATAGTGCTTTGCCTAAGTGTTATGGGACAGGTTACTCAACAGCTATTAATAATACGATGAATCTGGACCTTCTGTTGAATCAGAAGTTGGACTTCATAACCAAAGGGTTGTCGGCGGAAATAAAAGGTGCTTATAATACGAGTTATGGCTTTACCAAAAAGCGTAAAGGACAAGTGGAACAATTTATGCCTTTCTATCAATCTTCTTTGGAAGATCCGTCACTTGGTTATGATTCGCCGGATTTCAACAAGAATATTGTTTATAAGATCAAAGGAGAAAATAAGAACTTGCAATATGAGGAAACTTCTTCGCGGGCACGAGACTGGTATCTGGAAGCCAGCTTGAGATATAATCGTAAGTTTGGTTTTCATAATGTCGGGGGATTGTTCTTGTACAATCAGAGTAAGAAATACTATCCCGCTCAGTGGGTGGGAGTACCGTCTGCTTACATCGGTTTTGTAGGCCGTCTGACGTATGATTACAAATCTCGTTATATGGCAGAAGTTAACTTCGGTTATAATGGTTCTGAGAATTTTGCTCCGGGTAAGAGATTCGGTGCGTTTCCTGCCGGTTCCATCGGTTATATCCTGTCGGAAGAGGCCTTCATGAAAAAACAGAAGGTGGTTGATTATCTGAAATTCCGTGCTTCTGTCGGCTTGGTCGGAAATGACAATCTTGGAAATAACCGCTTCTTGTTCCTGCCGGATTCTTATGATGTGAATCTGAGCGGAGTAGACGGGTGGAATAACAATAAGTATGGATTCAACTTTGGTTATAACAGCAAGGCGTTAATTCTGGGTGCATTGGAGAAGCGTCTGGGCAATCCGAACGTGACTTGGGAAACTGCGCTGAAACAGAACTATGGATTGGACGTTCATTTCTTGAAGAGCCGTCTGAAAATCTCTTTGGACTATTTCCTCGAAGAACGTAAGGATATTCTCATCAATCGTAAGACAGTACCTTTATTAACGGGATTGACTTCATCTATTCTACCTGCTGTAAATATGGGTAAAGTGAAAAACCGTGGATATGAGGTAGAAGTGAGGTGGAATGACAAGATCGGGCAGGTTCAGTATAATGTTCAGGCAAACGTTTCCTATTCAAAGAATAAGATTATTTTCCAAGACGAAGTTGAGCCTAATGAACCTTATATGTGGCGGACAGGAAATCCGGTCGGAACACTCTTCGGGTATGTGGCGGACGGTTTCTATACAGAAGCGGATTTCGGAGAGAACGGCAAACTGGTGGCAGGTCTGCCCGATCCGGGTGTGTCCGTGAAGCCGGGTGATGTGAAATACCGGGATTTGAACGGTGATGAGGAAATAACTTCCGACGACCAGACTATCATTGGAAACCCGACTCGTCCGGCTTATACATTCGGATTGAATTATGGTATCAATTACAAAGGCTTTTTCCTGACGATGAACTGGACTGGTGCTGCACAACGCTCTTTGTTGCTGGACGGAGCTTTCAGAGAACCTTTTGGTAATGGTAAAATCCGTGGTTTGATGCAGTTCCATGCAGATACGCGCTGGACACCGGAAACAGCTAATACAGCTACTACACCGCGGTTTACAGAGACAAATGCAGTCTATAATATGCGTTCTTCCTCTTTGTGGGTGCGAGACGGTTCTTATTTGAAGCTGAAGAATGTGACAATAGGATATAACTTCACAGATAAGAAGATGTTGAAGAAACTGGGTATCCAGCAGTTAGGCATAAAACTGACAGGCTATAATCTGCTGACTTTTGATAAGTTTGACATCATGGACCCTGAATGTAATCCGAATAATGCGGATTCTTACCCTATCATTAAAATATATAATTTAGGTATTAATCTAACCTTTTAATAGTGCTGACAATGAAAAACTATAAAAAATATATAGGTTGTCTTTCTCTCTCTGTATTGACACTGATAGGGTGCGAAGACCTTAAATTTGGAGAGAAATTTCTGGATAAGCCGATAAGTAACGAACAGAATATCGATTCTGTTTTTAACAAAAAGGTATATGCTGAGCAGGCACTGGCGGAAACTTATCATTCCCTGCCGGATTATCTGCCGATGCAAGGACGTCTGGGATATGGCGTTCTGGAAATGCTAACCGATCTGGGTGACTGGACGAAAAAGGGAGCGCCTAAATTCTATACAGGAACAGTGGACGGAACAAATACATATCTGGAACATCTTCCATATCGGTTGGATGTCGCCAATACTACGATAGGAGTAGGGCCGGTTTATGGTATTCGAAGAGCCTACATTTACATTGAGAATGTGGATAGAGTGCCGGATATGACTGCGGATGAGAAAGCGATAGGAAAAGCGGAAGCGCAAGTAATCATTGCCTATCATTATTCTCAAATGCTCCGTTATTATGGTGGTATGCCGTGGATAGACCATGCATATACGGCAGAAGATGCGATGAAATTTCCCCGTATGACAGTAGAAGAAACCGTACAGAAGATTGTTGGATTACTGGATGCGGCGGCCTCTGTACTGCCTTGGCAGGTGAATGCAGATAATGACGGACGAATGACGGCTGCTTCTGCTTTAGCGTTAAAGTCCAGAGTGCTTCAGTTTGTGGCGAGTCCTTTATTTAATGCTGAAAAGCCCTATCTGGAAGGAGATGCTTCGTCTCAGTTCCTTACTTGGTATGGCAACTATTCACCGGACAGGTGGCAGAAGGCGTTGGATGCCGGATTAGAATTTATGCGGGCTAATAAAAAGAACTCAGACGCTTATCAACTGGTGAATACAGGTAATCCCCGCGATGATTTTGCAGCAGGATATTTCAATCGCCATAACGGTGAAGTCTTGATTTCTTCTAGAAGATTCACCACTTATGCTACGGGAAAGACACCGTTCGCCCAGGTACGTTATGGAGTTGCTTCTCCTACACTGACCTATGTCGATATGTTTCAGATGAAAGACGGGACAGAATTCGACTGGAACAATCCTGATCATAAAAAATTCCCCTTCTTTGATAAGGACGGAAATCCGAGAAGAGACATCCGCTTATATGAAACGGTTGCTGTGAATGGAGATAAGTTTAGGGGCGCCCAGAAAGTGCAAATTTACGAAGGAGCCACCCAGGCGCCTTATAAAGACGGACGAATGAGTTACAATGGGGTTGCCATGAGAAAATTCATACGGAACTTCAATGACGAAGTGAATGGTAAATTTTATTCTTGTCCGTTGATCCGTCTTCCGGAGGTTTATTTGAATATGGCCGAAGCGATGAACGAATTGAATAAGGCGGAAGTCCGTGATGAGTTTGGTAATACGGCTTATGATTATCTGAATAAAACCAGACTGCGTGCGGGTATGCCTGCGATTTCGGCAACAGATGTTCCGGCCGGCAAACCGTTGCGTGAAGCAATATTACGCGAAAGAGCCATTGAATTCGGCTATGAAGAAGTACGTTATTTCGATCTGGTACGTTGGAAACGCTCAGATATATTTACCGGACAATTGTCACGTCTGATTATTAAAAAAGCGGCCGGTGAGCCAAGCGGCTTTTCTTATACCGTATCTCATGCAATGGCGGAAACGCGTCAGTATGCAAAACCTGAAAAGTGGAACGACAAGTATTTCCTGTTGCCTCTGCCTATAGATGAGATAAACAAGAAATATGGATTGATTCAGAATCCGGGTTGGTAATAATCAAATCGTTGAACAATAAGAAGAATGATTATGAATAAATCACTTTATATCGTAGCTTTCTCGTTGGCGTTTGCCACTACGGGTATAGCGCAAAATAATGAAGGACAAGATAAGGTAATCGATCTGGGCACACAGACGACCACCGAATTACGGAAGACACAGGCTGTCTCTACCATTTATTCGAATGAATTAGATAAAAATGCTGCCACTAGTCCTTACAATGCCATTTATGGCTTGTTGCCGGGATTGAGTGTGATGCAGAACACTAGTTGGGGCACAGATAAATCTCGTCTCAATGTGCGGGGACGCGGTTCTTTGAATGGAGATACACCTTTATTTGTAGTAGATGGTTTTGCACGCCCTCTCGAATATATCAACCTTTCGGAAATAGAATCAATATCCGTTTTGAAAGACGGTGCTGCTACTGCTCTTTGGGGAGGCAGAGGCGCCAACGGAGTGGTATTGATAACTACCAAACGCGGTATATATAGCCAGAAGGATATAAAAGTAGACTATAAGTTTGGTTTAGGCTTCCCTGTTAATCAGCCGGAATTTGCCGATGCTTATACCTATGCCAAAGCCCGTAATGAAGCATTGAGATATGATGGTTTGCAACCGGACATGGATGAGGCTTCTTTCCTGTCCGGAGGCAATAGCGATCTTTATCCGAATGTGGACTGGCAGAAAGAAGCGTTACGCAATCATACAACCAGTCATCAACTGGACATCACTTTCCGCGGAGGTGGCAAGCGGCTTCGTTATTTCAGTGTCCTCAATTACAAAAACGATATGGGACTGCTGAATAGCAAGTACACTGATTATACAGATCGCTATAACTCCCAGATGAAGAAATACTTCCTCAATCTTCGCATGAATCTGGATGTGGATATTACGGACGCGACAAAATTGAAATTGAGTATGCTCGGTATGCTGCGAGAGACCAAGCGTCCCACCACGTCGGAAGCTACTTTGTTTGAACAGATTTTCAACACCCCGTCCGCCGCATTTCCCGTGCAGACACAGAATGGATTCTGGGGCAGTAACAATGTGCTGAAAACAAACCCGATAGCCAATCTGGCGGACGTAGGTTATTATAAACTGAATCAGCGTATGTTGCAGGCGGATTTACGGTTGGTGCAGGATTTGTCTGTATTGACTCGCGGGTTGAGTGCGGAACTCGCTATTGCTTATGATAATAATGCGACCTATCAGGAAACAGCCAAGAAAAGTTTTATGTACCAGACCATTGAAAAAGGCACAGATGGAGAACCGATTTACACGAATTACGGAAATCCTAACGATGAACTGGAAATCAGCAACAAAGGATTGGCCAATCAATACATACATGCCAATTTTGAAGCGAAGGTCAATTATCACCGGACATGGGATAAACATGATTTTACGGCCAGTGCTATGTTTCGTCAAGAATCAATGACGTTGACAGGGGCTAATAACAGTCGTTACCGTCAATACATTATCGGAACCGCAGGTTATAATTTTGACAACCGTTATATGGTGGATATCGTAGCCAACTGTTTTGGTAGCAGCGTGTTGGGGAAGAACGACAAGTATCGTGCATATCCCGCCATTTCTGCCGCCTGGATACTTTCGAACGAGAATTTCATGAAAGAAATTTCCGCTTTTGATTATCTGAAGCTTCGTGCTTCTTACGGACGCTCCGGATATGATATTTATGATTATGACATGGATAAGCAATATTGGGTAGGAAGCGGTGCTTACTATTTTCAGGCCGGAAATACTTCTGCCGGAAGTAGCCTGAAGGAAGGAGTGTTGGCAATGGAACAACTGGATCTGGAAGTTGCGGATAAATATAATATCGGTTTGGATATGAGCCTGTTCAAGGGACTGACTTTTTCTATTGACGGTTTTTATGACAAGCGCACTAATATCCTGATTGACGGAAGTGGGCTGATCTCATCGGCAATCGGGGTTACTATTCCGCAGATGAATGCAGGAAAGGTGGAAACGAAAGGAACGGAACTCTCTGCCATGTGGAAAAAGGAATACAAGGACTTCAACTATTATATCGGAGCCAACTTCTCCTATGCCAAAAGTAAAGTCGTAGAAAATGGTGAGGGATATCAGCCGTATGGCTATTTGTCTAAAAAAGGTTACCCTGTCGGGCAGTGTTTTGGCTGGGAGGCTATCGGTTATTTCAGAGATGAGGCGGACATAAAGAGCAGTCCGGTGCAGAAATTCTCGGAAGTACGTCCAGGTGATGTCAAGTACAGGGATCTGAATGGCGATAACGTGATTGACAACAATGACCAGAAGGCGATAGGATATTCCACTGCCATACCGGAGATTTATTATGGCATTAATTTGGGATTTGAATATAAAGGTTTCGGCGTGGATGCTCTGTTTCAAGGAGTAGCCCATTATAGTGTGATGTTGAACACTGCCAGCGTATACTGGCCGTTGAGAAACAACACGAATATTTCCAACTGGTATCTGAATGACAGAATCCGCTGGACGGAAGAAACGAAAGACATCGCAAATGTCCCCCGCCTGACTACGCTGGATAATGCCAATAACTTCAGAAACAGTACACAGTGGTTGGAAAACGGGAGCTATTTCAAACTTCGTAACCTGAATGTCTACTATAACCTTCCTTCCTCTTGGGCGAAGAAAGTGAAAATGGAGAAGATTCAGGTGTATGCGAGAGCTAACAATCTTTTTTCGCTCGATCATGTGAAGTATATGAACTGTGAAGATCTGAAAATCAATTATCCGGATATGACTTCTGTTTATTTCGGGTTGAATATTAACTTCTAAAATGTGAGATGACCATGAGAAAATATATCCTATTATATACAGGTTTGCTATTATCCGTATCGGGGTGTAGCTTGCTCGAATTGGACGAATCGACAGGCTTGGACAGGGAAGAGGCCTATTCCTACTTTAGCAATGTGAAAGGTTTGGCTACCTACGTTTATAGCCAGTTGCCCGGAGATCTCGGAGTGCTCGACGGGGCTTTGAGGGAGTCTGCAACGGATAATTCTGTTTATGTCTGGAGTGATAATAGTGTTCACGACTTTTATAACAATGCCTGGAGTCCCAACAATGCAGTCGATAATATGTGGTCGAAGTGCTATGGAGCTATCCGTTCCGTCAATTCATTTCTTGAAAACTATTCACAGGAAAAACTGGAGCGTTTCCGCTGGAACGATACGTATGAAGAAGACATAGCCAAAGCTACCATGTATCGTGAAGAATTACGGGTGTTGCGAGCTTTTTATCTGTTCGAACTGGCTAAACGATACGGTGATATTCCACTTTTGACACGTACGTATGCTTTGGATGAAATCAACGGCGTGGAAAAGACTTCTTTCAATGAAGTGATAAAATATATCTGTGATGAATGTAGTGACGCGGCCAAAACTCTGCCTGTCAGTCATCAGGACTTTTGGGCGGAGACGGGACGCGTGACCAAAGGTACAGCGTTGGCATTGAAATCCCGTGCTCTTCTTTATGCGGCGAGTTTGTTGCATAATCCCGCACAGGATGCCGATAAATGGAAAGCGGCTGCCGATGCGGCTTATGCTATCATAAAAGAGAACTGGTACAGTTTGCCGAAGACGAATGTAGATCCTCTGTATGACAAGAATGGTGGAAACGATGTATTGAAATCTCCGCAATTAATTTTTGAACGTAGAAATGGGGAAAGCTTTGATTTTGAAGCTAACAATTTGCCCATCAGTTATGAAAAGGGGAAAACAGGCAACGTGCCCACCCAGAACCTGGTGGATGCCTTCCAGATGACTAATGGAAAAGACTTTGACTGGGAACAGATTACACCGGGGCAGAATCCGTATGAAGGCAGAGACCCGAGATTCTATAAAACGGTGCTTTGCAATGGCGATACATGGATGAACTCGACCATCCAGTCTTATGAAGGAGGAAAAGACGGTGCCGGAACAACCGGAGCGACTACCACAGGTTATTATTTGAAGAAGTATATGAATGAGACTGTTTCTCTAGCTCCTTCCAATGAGAAAAAGAAGCCGCACCATTTCATCATATTCCGTTATGCGGAAATTCTCCTGAACTATGCGGAAGCAATGGATGCCTGGAAAGACGCTGATTATACGGATAATGACCATCCGTTGTCTGCACGTGCGGCACTGAATTAGGTGCGTGCTGCTGCTGATATGCCTGCCATTACAACAAGCGGCGATGCGTTTACTGAAAGCGTCCGTCGTGAAAGACGAGTGGAACTTGCGTTCGAAGACCATAGGTTCTGGGATATCCGCCGTTGGAAAATCGGTGATAAAACCAAAGCTATTTATTGCATCAAGATCACTATGGAAAACGGCTTGCCTGTTTATAAGAAAGAATTGCTTGAAACACGTAACTGGGATGATAAGATGTACTTATATCCTATACCACAGACTGAATATTATAAGAATCCTAATTTAGGTCAAAATACAGGCTGGTAACTATGACTAAGCGAACCCTAAAAGTTTTTGTCTAACTTTTAGGGTTCATTTTTATGGGAAGAAGTCCTTTTCTATGTGTGGTCCCTTGTTCCAGTTTTATGCTGCAGGATCCGGGGCCTCACCGCTACCGCCTTCGTCCGGATTTTCCGGTTTATTTCCCCCTCCATTTCCGGAAGAGGTGCCGCCGTTTCCTTCCGTCTTGTAGATACTTACATTATCCAGCATATCCTTAAATTTATATCCCGGAGTAAATACGATTTTCACTCGTCGAACGGTATCGGCATCTACATCTTTTTCTTCATTCTGACTTTTACAGTTCATGCCCGGACGGAAACATCCGAAGTCACCTAATTGCACAGACAATCCTTTGTTGAGGTTCGTGTTCAACGCATCAATCAGTGCGTCAATCACGTGTTTCACTGCGCCTTCGGGAATCATACCGAACATGGATACTTCCTTGCATAAATCTCTGAAATTTACCGTATTGGTAATTACATTCTGTGCTACATACTTTTCAGTCTTTGTTTTGTCAAAGCCGAAAACTCTTTTCTTGACAACATACTTTAATGCCATAATCTTTCTTTTTTTAATAGTTAGTTAATCTGTTTTATTGTTGTTTTGTGATCACGATGCAAAGATATGATTTCCGAAATTCATGACCAAGCTGAAAAAGAATTGTGCGTTAATAAATTAGTTAATAAGTAGAATGCTGCTGTATTGGGAAATTCTATGTAAAAAAGATTTCGCAGAAAGATAGAAAAAGAGGATGCCGATCAAGATATTGGGGTATCAAGTGTGGGGAAGGCATCCTCTTCGAAGATAGAACGAAAGGACTACTTGCACAAGCAATCTTTTTCGCTTTGTTGTCTATCTTCTATATATACTGGTAAGGAGTATGATTCTGAATTATTCCGTATCTTCTTTGGTTCGCAGGCTGACTAACTCTGTCCACTTGCTTATACTTAAGTCGAACCCTCCTTTCTCCAGATGTTGGAGGGCGGTTCTAAAATGTCGTATTACTTTTTCTGTATCATTGGTTGTTTGATACTCAAGCTCTCCAAGTGCATATTCAAGACGTGCCATTTGGATGTAATCTAACAAGGTATAGTTTTCGTCAACGGATAAAGTTGAAAGATAGTTCAACAAGTCGAATGCTTTTTCTCGTTCTTCATCTGATAAGTTGGAGATGGGGCGGCGCGCGATAGGGTGCTGCATTAATAGAATAATGTTTTCTTTCAAGTCATCGTACATATCTTTGTTATGTTTGTCGCATCATTTCCCTGTGGTGCGCGGTTTAAAAAAGAGAGCTCTAAGTTTGCAGTTAATAGATAAGAGGTCGGAAATTTATTTTAAAAAAGTCAAGCGAGACGAATAATTACCTCCGCATCTTATCAGGAAAATATCAGTCTTATTATCTTTGTTGTATTAAGATAAAGACTGATAGGCGGGAAGAGGACACCATAAAAGAGAAAGCACTTGAGGCTAGCCCACGTAACGGCCTCTCTCCGCCAAGCTGCAAAGCTCCGATAGAATATCAAGGTTGCGAGCCTATTTAGAG
>NZ_GG774798.1:103772-176861 GCF_000163675.1 Bacteroides sp. D22
ACTATCAAAGACTGATTAGTAAGGGAAAGAAGCCTCAAGTGGCTTTAAATAATGTCAAGAACAAACTCATAAGAATCATAGTGGCATTAGTCAGGAAGAAAGTACCATATGATCAAAATACATACAAATATTATGAAGAACGAGAAGTTATAGAAAGGAAAAAGAACGAGAAGTTAATTTATTGTTAAACGGAATAAGAGATTAGGATATTAGCATAGAATACGTGGGAAACTACCAACTGTACGCCAACCATAGGCTCGGCAAAGACCCTCCGCGACATAAGTGATAGTCCCACGCCCATTGGGTATATAAACAAATTATATATACAGAAGTGTGCGCGAGACCTGACATCACTTATTGCCATTCGCGGTAAATTTTTGCCGAATTTATGGTTGAATGCAATAAATAATCGTTCTCTATAAAAAAATAAAATGTTCCTCTCTACGTATGAAAGGAAACCGCTACAAAAGTAGCAATAAATATTGATAAAGCAAGTAATCTTGTTTTATAATTTCATAGATAGTTCTGATTTACTAAAAGTCAGTATAAATATGATTAATATAAAAAGAACCCTACACTGAATTATTGTTTTTTTTGTTCAGTTCAGAATTGGAATTCTAGGTAATTCTGCTAGATGATTTTAACTTAACTTTCTGTTTTCTTTGCATAAACCACCTGTTTGCCTGTTCCATAACGGATTAAGAGTCCACGTTCGATAAAAGCATTCAGTTCTTTCAAAGCACGTTTTTTGTCGTGTCCTGTCAATCGGCTATAGTCGGTGCGGGTCAGGCAGGGATATTTGTTCAGATGCTGGTTGATTATTGTCAAACATTCTTCTTCGCTGTGCCCTTTTCTGTGGTGACGAGTCATCGATTCTCCACGTTCCAGTCTCATTTGCTGGCCTACTTCTTTCTTAAACTGGCTACTTACCCGGAAATTGACATTTTTCAGTTCTATGGATTGTGCGTGTACATCTTTTTTCTTCATTACACGAGGTCCCTTCAAAGACACTGAAAAATATCCGATATCTCCCAGTTCCACAATCCATCCGTTGGCAATCAGGTCTCTCAACTCGTTTTGGAAAGACTGCATGGCGCCCGCCAGTAAACTGCGGCTTATTCCTGTGAATTTGTGTACACGGTCTAGAAATTCTTCCTGATCGACGGTTCCTTTGAATACTACGCGGGGATGAAGCGGTTGTGCGTCGCCTGTTTGTTGAATGTCAGGTGTGTCGTAAAGGTCATATTGTATACTCATATTCGTTTTTATTTAGTGTAGGCACATTGATAAATCCGTTTGCCTATCCGGATTTACTTCACTTGCTACTTTTATTTCGTTCCACTATAGTTTCTCTTTCGTCCCACTATAGTGCTCCGCAAGGGAAACTATAGTGTTCTTTGCGGAACACTATAGTGGAACGAAAAAAGATTAGGCAACAAAGGTAATCTCTTTAGGCAATAAAACTAATTATATTAGCAGGAAAGAAATAAAAACGTCGCAAATATTGTTTATTACCTTAAGTCACCCTTTCCTTTTTTAATAAATTAGCTAGAAAGTGTGGTGTTTATTGAATAAGAACCCTTATTTTTGCAGCATGTTACAATTTGAGAATCAAAAGATAAAGCAAATAGTTCGCAAGGTGCTTCCGGTAGTAACGCTGGGAGCTATGTTATATTCCTGCGCCAGTATTGGACGGCCGGACGGAGGCCCTTATGATGAGACGCCGCCCCGTTTCATCGGTAGTACTCCTGCTGCGGGCGCTCTGAATAATGAAAGGACTAAAATTTCTTTGATGTTTGATGAGTTTATTAAGCTGGAGAAAGCAACCGAAAAAGTCGTTGTTTCTCCTCCCCAGATACAGCAACCGGAAATCAAGGCTTCCGGCAAGAGAATACAAGTCAACCTACTCGACTCTTTGAAGCCTAACACGACCTATACGATTGACTTCTCGGATGCAATTGTCGACAATAATGAAGGTAACCCGCTAGGGAATTTTGCATTTACGTTTTCTACCGGTACGGAAATCGATACGATGGAAGTAGCAGGAACAATGCTCGACGCCTCTAACCTGGAACCTATTAAAGGTATGCTTGTCGGACTACATTCCAACCTGAATGATTCGGCTTTCAACAAATTGCCTTTCGACCGTGTGGCACGTACAGACAGCCGTGGACGTTTCTCCATCCGTGGTGTAGCTCCCGGCAAATATCGCATCTATGGATTGATGGATGCCGACCAAAACTTTACTTTTAATCAGAAGAGCGAGATGATCGCTTTCCATGATTCGTTGATTATCCCCCGCATGGAAGAACGTATCCGCATGGATACTGCTTGGGTGGACTCATTGACCTACGACACGATTGTTGAGAAGAAATATATGCATTATTTGCCGGATGATGTCATCCTCCGTGCCTTTAAAGAGCTTAATTATTCGCAATATCTTATCAAGTCGGAAAGACTGGTTCCTCATAAGTTCACTTTTTATTTTGCCGGTAAGGCGGACACTTTGCCAGTCTTGAAAGGCTTAAACTTCGATGAAAAGGATGCTTTTGTCATCGAAAAGAATCAGCGGAACGATACAATCCATTATTGGGTGAAAGATTCTTTGCTCTTCAAACAGGATACTCTTGCCATGAGTCTGACTTATCTTTATACAGATACTTTAAACCAATTAGTACCCCGTACAGATACGCTGAATCTTGTTTCGAAGCAGAAATATAAGAAAGAGGAGTCGGATAAGGACAAAAAGAAAAAGAAGAAAAAGAAAGGGGAAGAGGATGAACCCGAACCGACGAAATTCTTGCCGGTGAATGTTAGTGCCCCTTCGTCAATGGATGTATATGGATATATTTCTTTGAATTTTGAAGAACCGATAGCCAGCTACGACACTGCCGCCATACATCTGCGGCAAAAGGTGGATACGCTCTGGAAGGATATACCGTTTGAATTTGAGCAGGATTCCGTAAATCTGAAGAAGTTTAATGTGTATTATGATTGGGAACCGACGCTGGAATATGAATTTTCGGTGGATTCGACCGCATTTCATGGTATATACGGATTGTTTACAGACAAAATAAAACAAGGGTTCAAGGTGCGTAGTTTGGAAGAATATGCCAAAATCACGTTTGTGGTGACGGGAGCGGAACCTAATGCTTTCGTTGAACTGTTGGATGCGCAGGATAAAGTGGTACGCCGAAGAAGAGTAGAGGAAGGAGGTTATGCCGACTTTTATTACTTAAATCCCGGTAAGTACTCCGCCCGGTTGATTAACGACCGGAATGGAAACGGTGAATGGGATACCGGCAATTTTGAAAAAGGGGTGCAGCCCGAAGAGGTGTATTATTATAATCAGATTTTAGAGCCGAAAGCCAACTGGGATCTAGAACAAAGTTGGGATATTCATGCAGTTCCGCTGGATAAGCAAAAGCTGGATGAACTTAAAAAACAAAAACCAGATGAAGACAAGAAGAAAAAGGATCGGGAACGAAATAGTCAGAACCGCCGTCGTTAGCGTTCGACGCAATTTTATTATCGGATTAGTGGCCTTACTGATGGGAGCTTTCGCCCTCCCAGCCAGTGCTCAATGTGAAGCGAAGAATGATGCGTTTCAATCCGGCGAACACGTAATGTATGATTTATATTTTAACTGGAAGTTTGTCTGGGTGAAAGCCGGACTTGCCAGTCTGACGACGAATGCTACTACTTATCATTCACAACCTGCCTACCGGATCAATCTGCTTGCTTTGGGCAGTAAACGGGCAGACTTCTTTTTCAAGATGCGCGATACGCTGACTTGTGTGATCGGTGAAAAACTGGAACCGCGCTATTTCCGCAAAGGTGCTGAAGAGGGAAAACGTTACACGGTTGATGAGGCTTGGTTTTCTTATAAGGACGCTCTTTGCCTCGTAAACCAGAAACGTACTTATCGGGATGGAGCGTTTGATGAATCTGAAGCTAGCGATAGCCGTTGTATATACGATATGTTAAGCATCTTGGCGCAGGCACGTTCTTACGACCCTGCAGATTATAAGGTGGGAGACAAAATCAAGTTCCCGATGGCTACGGGCCGTAAAGTGGAAGAGCAAACGCTTATCTACCGTGGAAAAGAAAATGTGAAAGCGGAGAATGGAGTTACTTACCGTTGCCTGATCTTCTCATTGGTAGAATATGATAAGAAAGGAAAAGAAAAGGAGGTGATTACTTTCTTTGTGACAGACGATTTGAACCATCTTCCTGTCCGTCTGGATTTATTCCTGAACTTCGGTTCGGCAAAAGCATTCCTGAATAATGTGACGGGTAACCGGCATCCGCTGACTTCTATCGTTAAATAGATATAGAGAAAAAACGAAGGCATATCAGAAGTAAATGGCCCTGCCAACCTGTTATTTTTTAGACGCGGATAACGCGGATGACACGGATTTATTATCTTTTTATCCGTATCATCCGCGTTATCTGTTTCTAAAAGGTATACTTTTAAAAGTGTTGATGCGCTTTCCTGTTTTATTCCTGAACTTCGAAAGGCACTTTCTGATCCTTTCGGAATACGCTAGATTCAAAAGTTGCAATCAACTCTCCGTCTTGGTTTGTTATATCTACCTGATAGCAACCTGTACTTCGACCGATATAGCGTTCGCGTGCTTCGGCAAAGAGAGTATCTCCGGGGCCGCTGGCACGCAGAAAAGTAATAGTGGACGAGAGAGAGAAAGCTAGTGTGCCGTGCGAGTTGGCAGCTGCGGCAAGCGCAAGGTCTGCCAGCGTAAAGATCGCTCCTCCTTGTGTGCGGGCACCTGCGTTAAGATGTTCGGGTTTTATTTCTAATTTGGCTTTACTGTAACCTTTGCGTACTTCCAGCAGTACTACTCCTGCATTTTCGGCAAACAGATCGTTCTTAAAAAACTCTTGTGCGGTCATGATATTATTTTTGAAGATTCTTTAATCGTTTCTTATTTTTTCAATGAATGGATATATACCTTATCTTTTTCAATTGAGTAGCTAAATTTATTTGTTTCAGACATAATATCCAATATTTTCTCCAAATTATTTGTTTCTATAATAAAACTTCCATGGAAAATCAAATTCTTGAGTTGCTCTGACTCAAATGCGAATGTCACATCAAACTGGCGCTCCAACTCTTTAGAAATGATCGACATAGGAACTTCATCCCAGAATACTTTGCAGTTGATCCACTGTTCAGCATAGTCAGCACTCTCGGTCAGCTTATAAGTTTGGTCAAGCTTATTAACTGTCATCGTTTGATTAGGCTTCATTATAAACTCTTGGTTGATGCACAATAAGACAATGGAACCTTCTAGGAGTGATACCTTTATATAATTCTCATCACCATAATTTTTAACGTTAAACTTAGTACCCAGTACCTTGATCTGTGCGGAGTCTGTTTGTATAACAAATGGATGCTCTCCATGCTCTACCTCAAAATACCCTTCGCCTTCCAGCCGGACATTGCGATTCTTTCGACTAAAACTCTCGGAGTAAGAAAGCTTGGAATCTGCGTTTAACCACACTATAGAACCGTCAGGAAGCTTCATTTTTAATTTCGATTTTCTTGGAGCGTATACTTCGGAAATCAAAGAATCATCAGGTGTTGTAAAATTATAAATTATAAAAGGAGTGGTAAACAGTAATATAATGATTGCCGCTGCGTAACCTGCATACTTCACAAATAAGGCTCTTCTCATCTTTCCTGCCGGAGCACTCTTATGTTTGCGGATTCGTTTCGCAAATCTGTTATAGGCTTGTTCTTCGTGTACAGATACATTTTTATACTCGGCAGACAGAAGCCAGATTCGTTTCTGCTGTTCAAAATATTTCTGATTCTCCGGATCGGAGTATATCCATTCGTTCAACTTATGTAAGTCCTCTTTAGCGATACTTCCCGAGAGGAAATCATATATCAGTTTATCAAATTCTTCTTTCATACCATCTTAAACTTAATATCTATTGAAAATCATATACCTGCGCTATCATCAGGACAGTTTGTCAATAGAAGAAGTATAGTGAATTACTTTGCTTTTTAATATTAATTAAATATATTCGTAATAAACATTACAATCAGGGCAAGATAAGATCTTGCTGCTTCCTTCAGTTTATCCAGTGCACTTCGCATGTGATATTTCACTGTATGAATAGTGATTCCCATGATTTCGGCAATTTCTTCTTGTCTTTTGTTCTCAAAACGACTCAATAAAAATACCTTCCGGGTTTCCGGAGATAAGCCGTCAATCGTCTTCTGAATAATAGAATGTAGCTCTTTACCCTCTAAATGCTCAACCGGATTTTCGCCCAAGGACCATAAATCGCTGTAAATGACCAGGTCTTCTGACGAGCAGGCCGTTTCCCTTCTCACATATTCAAGCTGAAGATAATTGATACACTTATTGGCTACACTTCTGAAAAGGTAGTTCTTCAATGAGGTGTTAATTGTTATTTTAGAGCGGTTTTCCCATAGACTATACACCAAATCTTCTACTATAGATTCTGATAGATAAGAGTCTGTCAAATACCCTCTCGCTATCCGGCAAAGATCTGTATAGTAAGTTTTATAGATGTATCGGAATGCCTCCTCTTTACCCGATTTCAGGGCCTCGATAATCTCTGTTTCCAGGTTTTTTTCCATTATGTCTTTCAGAAATCGTATTATTAGTTAATATATTAAGGTGAATACTCACAGGTTCTGTTTCTCCGATGGATAATTCGGGGGCAAGGTATTGAAAAAATGTAAGATGACCAAACTCACTAATAAAAAGATGAGTTGAAGGGCTGAACGAATAAAAAAATCATTTCTCACTATACTTTTTATTAATCTGGCTGTCATATTAATGAATAGGCCAATAAAGCATATTTTAACCTGAATCTCTATGAATGGTAAAAAGAAGGATTGTAAAAGAGCATAGCGCGACACTCTTTTTTAAGTTATAAGGTATACAAACAGCTGTTTTAGTTTAGTCATGCAGGATAAAGATTGTTTTCAGGAATAACAGAAAATAAGCTATTTCTTATTTAAATAATATTGTATGAAGAAACTACATTTTCTATTAAGCACATTCCTTGTGTTTATATTCACGTCATGCGGAGAAGATGAACTGAAAGGTGTTGTCTTATCCGAAGATCCGGGGTACGTAAAAGAACCATTGGTAGCCATACAGGCAGAAGATGGCACAGGGAACTGGATAAATGGTCTTATTGACCAGAACAGTAGGGTCATAGCCTTAGATTTTCGCATTTTGGACGACCAAAGTGCGGTGAATGTGAAACTCAAACTGGCGGATGAATGGGCAAAGCCCATTGATCCGCTTACTACTGATGCTGTACTGGACTTGAGCAGCGGTATCACCCGTATTAAAGTGAATGATGGAGCAGATGATATCGAATATACCATTTTCAGCACTTCTACTCAGCTACTTCGAGGCGTAACGGCTACTTGTAACACAGAGCAGGTTAGTGCTAACTTTATTAATGGCATCGCTTCGTTACGTTTCAAACAAAACACTGCATTTGCAAACGTTGTGTTGATGCCGACTTTGGCAGATAACGCAGAAATCATCTCTACGGATCCCGTCAGTCAAAAGGATGAAAACGGAAACCTGATTGTTGACCTAAGTAGCACACTTACTATTACTGTAAAAGACAATACGAACAACATGACTAAAAAATATCAGTTGAGTGCTGTAAATGGAATTATTGACGCAGGGGTAAACTGGAAAAATATTACTGCTGATCTAAAAAGCCAACACAGTAGTATTTGTATTCCTGATTTCATGATTGTCTATGAAAATAAAAACTTGCATGGAAGGAGCGGTAATACGGGATGGTTGATAACTATTCCTGCCGGTAGAATAAATATGAAGGTTAGCTGGGATATGAATAAAGACAATGTAACATGGGCTGAACCCACTGCTCAACATCGTACAACAGCTATCATGAATGATAATATGGATTATTCATTGTTTGTTCCGGGATTGTCCGGGCAATTCTGGGTACCGATATTTTATAGCCTCGGGTGGAATGATAGTGGGCTGCTATCCGCACCGCGTCTCGGATATAACCTATCTACTTCTTTGAAGTATTGTCCGGGAACTCTGGGAATTACAGCTGATGGAAAAGCGGAGATTTCGTATGCAGAAGTGATAGATAATAACTTGTATAAGTTTACCAGCGGCGGAGCCGGCAAACAAGCTGCCAATGGAGTACAGTGGTCCCCAACCAGTGCTGTCAGTGGATATTCCTATCCGTTGCAAAAAGGGCAGATCATGATTGCCGGAGAAAATGCAGAACTTTACAAGACATTTGCTACTAATGAAGGAAGAAATACTTCGACCCGTAACAGAGGAATGGATGGAGCATTGTCAGGAAGTAATTCATGGGCTGCTAATCCGGTAAGCATTTGGACTTTTGATGGCAAGCCTGTAGGACGCCGGGCTGTCGGTATCACGGAAGAAGGAGACTTGGTCATTTTTGTAAGTAATCGTTTTACGAATTCTTATAACTCGGTAAAAGCAGCTTGGAATGTCTTTAGTGATGGCTCTTCTTTACGGGAAGTTGCTGTGGCATTGCAGGAAGTGGGTTGTACGGATGCCATTGTGTTTGGTGAGAACTATCATAGTCCTGTTGTTATTCGGGATGATAGTAGAGGGGTGCCTTTAGGAAAGGTAGCCGGTAGATACGACTGGGAAACGAACGGCAATGTTAAAAATGCGGATAATGAGGCTAGTTCGCAATCCTGGATAATGTTTAAATAAGAATATTGTAAAACAATGAGTTAGTAACAAAAGATATACACATAAAAACTTAAATCAATGAGTAAAATCATCAAATGCATGTTCTTCGTGCTATTAGCTGCAGTTCTTCCACTGTCGGTTCATGCACAACAGGTGACCTTACATTTGCAGGACGTAACGGTGCGCAAAGCGTTCCGGGAGTTGGAGGTCAAAGGAAATGTATCCTTAGTATATGAGAAAAATGATGTGGACCTGACCCGTAAGGTAACTGTAAAGGTAGATAATCAACCGATAAGCAAGGCACTGGATCAGATTCTGAAAGGGCAGGAGTTGATTTATAAAATAAAAGATAATCATATTATTATCACCCGGCCTGTCGTTCAGAAATCGGATAAGAAACGGCGTATCAATGGTGTCATCAGCGATGTCAATGATGAATTGTTAATTGGAGTATCGGTATCAATTCCCGGTACTAATATTGGCACGGTGAGTAATATGGAAGGGAAATTTGAACTGGAAATACCGGAGGACGCTAAGAAATTGCAAGTGTCTTATATCGGTTTTGACACGCAGGAAATTTCATTGTCGCCTGGCAAGACGACATTCAACATTGTAATGGGAGAGAATGTGAAAATGCTTTCAGAAGTAGTAGTGGTTGGTTATGGCACGCAAAAGAAGGTGAACCTGACCGGTTCGGTTGCTACGGTAAATTTGGAAAAGGAATCACTTTCCCGTCCTTTGGTCAGTGCTTCGCAGGCGTTGAGCGGTATGACAGCCGGTTTGCAGGTGATGCAAAGCTCCGGGACTCCATATAATGAAGGCTTTTCTTTCAATATTCGGGGAGTAGGTACCCTGAACAGTTCTTCACCACTCGTGTTGGTGGATGGGATGGAACAAAGTCTGAATAATGTAGATCCCAACGATATTGCTTCTATTTCCATCCTGAAAGATGCGGCCTCGTGTGCTATTTATGGTAACCGAGGGGCAAATGGGGTTATTCTGGTTACTACCAAAACCGGACAAACAGGAAAGGTCAGCGTATCTTACAATGCTACTTTTTCACTGAATCAACCTACCAAACTGATAAAAACGGTATCTAACTACGCCAAGTATATGGAATTGATGAACGAAGCTGCTACTAATATAGGAGAATCTGCTCCTTTCAGCGACATTACCATCAATCAATGGCGTGAGGCGGAAAAAGATCCGAATGGCATTTCGGCTTCCGGCTATCCTAATTATGTAGCTTATCCTAATACAGATTGGTACGATGAGATATATAGTAACGACTGGATGATGAAACATTCGCTTTCCGTCACTGGACAGGAGGGACGTACCGGATATAATCTTTCTATATCTTATACTGACAATCCGGGATTAATCAAGGATACCGGATACCAACGCTATTTTTTGCGTGCCAATGTTTATTCGGATATTACTAAGTGGTTACGTATTGGTACTCGCGTATGGGGGTATCACACTGACCAGAAGAAAAGCGATACCGGTTCACTCACCAATATTAATACTCAAAAGATGATACCGGGCGTATATCCATATTATGACGGAAAATATGGTGCGCCGGAAGCGAACGAGGAAGATCCGCAATCTCACAATCCTCTGTGGGACATGGCGCAATCGGAAGGGCATATCAAGAACACGCAGTTCTTCACTACTTTCTATGCCAACGTGAAGTTTCTGAAACACTTCTCATACGATGTTAATCTGAACTATAAGGATTATCGTTATGAATCGATGTCCGTAAATACGGATTATGGGAAATATAGTTTTAGTACAGATCAGTGGATAGCTGCCCCCAAAGATCCTGCCGATTTGTATACCCGTATGGCGTATGTCCGTGAGAACCACTGGAAATTAACGCACTTGCTCAATTATAACCAGACTTTTTATAAGCATGATATTGGTATGTTATTGGGCTTTGAAGAAGAACGTTTTGTCAAACGGACTACCGACACTGCCAAACTTGGATTAATAGATTCGTCTGTGGGTGATTCAAGTTCTGCTACTACTCCTTCTTCCATAGGTGGTACAGGTGAGGAATTTACATCCCGTTCTTACTTCGGTCGTATTAACTATGCTTTCGACAGCCGTTATTTATTCGAGGTTAATATGCGTTATGACGGTTCCTCCCGTTTTGCTCCGGATAATCGCTGGGGGCTTTTTCCATCTTTCTCTGCCGGGTGGAGAATCTGTGAAGAGAGATTTATGAAAAGACTTCCTATCGACAATCTGAAATTACGTGCTTCGTGGGGTAAGTTAGGGAACAATGCGATTGGTAACTATGAATGGCAGGCTGTGTACAACTCGGCAAAGTACGCGTTTGGAGGTAGCCTTAATAATGGTTTGGCAATTACTTCTATTTCCAACAACCTGTTGGAGTGGGAAAGTACTGCCATTACGAATATTGGTATCGACTTTGCAACTTTAAGAAACCGTCTGACGTTTGAGGCTGAATTTTATAATAAAGTAACGGATGGAATCTTATATCGCCCTGATATGTATATGTCTCTCGGGACAGCCAGTGGCCCTCGTCAGAACATTGCGGAAGTGACTAACCGCGGTATTGAAATGACCCTGAATTGGCAAGACCGTATCGGTAAAGTAGAATATCGTGTATCCGGTAACTTTGCCTATAACCAGAACAAGGTCAGTAAATACAAAGGAGAGTTGCAGCGTGGCTGGGTGACAGATGAAAACGGGAACCGTGTTTATCAAACCAATATCGGCGATGTCTCTACCGGAGGATCTACCCGTGTAATAGAGGGTAAAATGATTAATGAATACTATATGTTGCAACCATATAAAGGCAGTGGAAACGGTTTTAACGCAGATGGAACAGTCAATATCAACGGTGGTCCGAGAGACGGAATGATCCGTACAGTAGACGACATGAAATGGCTGAATGCTATGGTAGGGGCAGGGTATAAGTTCTATCCGCGTCAGAACGTCAGTAAGAGTGGCATTTGGTATGGTGATTACATCTATGCTGACTTAAATGGCGACGGTGTATATGGTAATGACGCTGATAATGAGTTTCAGGGATGCTCCAATGTGCCCAAGTATAACTTCGGTCTGCAGGCAAGCGCTAATTGGAAAGGCTTCGATTTCTCCATGAACTGGTCCGGTGCGGCAGGTTTCAAGATTTACTACTATCGTTTGGCATTGAACAGCAGTGCTACCATCAAAGGATATGCTATTGGGGAAGCAATAGCAAACGATCACTATTTCTTTGATCCCAAAAATCCCAATGATCCGCGCACGAACTTGAGTTCAAAGAATCCTCGTTTGACAAATAACTCCGGTAACGACCAAAGTGGTATGACACAGTCATCAGTACATTTGCAAAAAGGGGATTATATTAAACTGAAGAACCTGACTATCGGATATACATTGCCTGCTGTCCTGTCGAAAAAAGTATATGCACAGAATATCCGTTTCTTTGCTTCCGGTGAAAATTTATTTACCATTACCGGGTATGAAGGAATGGATCCGGAAATGCGTACCGCAGTGGGATATTCTACTATGAGACAATATGCATTCGGTGTAAATATCACTTTCTAAACTTACTCTAAAACGATTTTATGATGAAAAACAAAATAAAAATATTTCGGAAATTAGTAAGATGTGCATCTATTGCCTTGCTGTCTTTCTCTATGGCTGGATGCGGTGCGGACTTTTTAGATACTACTCCTACCAATAACATAAGCGGTAGTAGTATCTGGACGAAAGCAACTTTGGCCGAACAGGCTGTTATCGGCGTATATAATGTCTTTCTGGATCAATATTGTCCTAACTCCGGCATTTTGGATTCGCACCGGATTCCATGGGATGCTTATTCTTCTGTGATGGATACAGACAAGAACTGGATTAAGCGAATGCCTAATTGTACAGGAGCAGCTACTCCCTCAAGTGGCCTGTTCAGTGATATTTATAAACGTTTTTATACTTTTATCTATCGTGCTAATGATGTGATAGATAATATTGGTCAGGTTCCTGATATGTCGACCGGAGAGAAGCAACGGGCTATCGCCGAATGTAAATTCTTGCGTGCATTTGCTTATATGCGCTTGAATATCTTGTATAAAGGAGTGCCGTTATATATGAATGCAATCACGAGTCCTGAAAACGGTAACAAAGCCCGTTCTTCAGAAGCGGATGTTTGGGCGGCTGTACTCCAGGATCTGACAGATTGTGTGAATGAACCCAATCTACCGGGTAAATATAATTCGGGTGACTCTAACTATGGACGGGTAACCAAAGGAGCTGCTTATGCATTACGCGGACAAGTATATATGTGGCAGAAGAATTGGGAGGCGGCGGTTGATGATTTTAATTCTGTGGCTGACTGTGGCTTCGGGTTATATACTAAGGCCGGTGCTACCAGTTATAAGCAGTTGTTGAAAATAGCAAATGAACAATGTGAAGAAATGATATTCTCTGTGCAATGCATCAAGCAATACGGCTACTCCAATACAAGGAACATCACTTACGGCAACCGTTGTACAGCAGGTTCTATGTGGAATAACTATTTGCCTAATCCGCATTTTGTAGAATCTTTTGAGACGGCGACCGGAGAAAAGTTTAATTGGGATAACTACTTGCCGGGCTATAGTGCGATGAAAGAAAAAGAACGTGTGGTGTTTTTTCTACGCGATGGACTGTCTGCGGCGGAAAAGGAACGTATGACTGCCTATGGGGCCGATATGAGCAAATATCTGGATAGTGGCAATGAAGCACGTATCAAAAAAGCTTACGAGAGCCGTGATCCACGTCTGCAAATGGCTATCATTACCCCTTACGCACAATACAATGGTGCTTCTTCTGGAATAGCTCATACTTATACATTGCGTTGGCCTTATCGTGGCTCCGACAGTGCAGAGCCTTTTGATATCCGTACTGATACAAACGATAAGTTTTACTACCTATGGAGAAAGTTTGTACCTGAAGGTCTGGAACAGACAGAGCGTGATACTTATGGATTGGATATTCCATTAATACGCTATGCGGAAGTATTGCTCCTGAAAGCAGAAGCGCTAAATGAATGGGGAAGTACCCATGAAAGCGAAGCAATCAGATGTGTTAATGAAGTAAGACGTCGTGCAGGGCATGTCGAATTGAATAATGCAACTTATCCTGCTACGAAAGTTAACGGGCAGAGTGATTTGCGTGAACGTATCCGGAATGAGTATTACTGGGAAATCGGTGGCGAAGATTCCATGTATTTCCATGAATTGCGTTGGGGAACGTGGAAAGATAAGAAGTTTGATAATAATCGTAACGGTCTGATGCAGATGTGGGGTGAAACGACTTATACCTGGTACTGGTTGGGAGATCAGTGCTGGAGTTGGCCTATTCCTGCTAAAGAAATGGAAATGAACTCGAATTTGGAACAGAATGAAGGTTGGATAAATTAATCTTAGTTTTAACTAATAAAGTATATATGAAAAAATTATCTTTTTTAATTGCAACAGCATTGTGTATCATGGCATGTTCCGGTGGCTCTGACGAACAACCGGATGGGCCGGGTAACGGTAATGGAAATGGGGGTGGGGGGAGTACCCCTAATCCTGTTTCATTCTCCAATCCTATAGTCGGCAAACAGTTGCCTGATCCGACTATAATCCATGCGGCAGACGGGAACTTTTATTTGTATGTTACCCAACAGGATAATATCTATATTCCGATTTACAAATCTACTAATATGACACAGTGGACTTATGCTGGGGCAGCCTTTCTGCAAAAACCGAACTGGCAGCCGGACACTCGCTTATGGGCTCCGGACATTAACTATATCAATGGTAAATATGTGCTCTATTATACTCTCGGGCACTGGGACTTGCCTAAGAATAGTTGTATCGGGGTGGCGGTCAGCGACTCTCCTGTAGGGCCTTTTACGGATCACGGAAAACTTCTTGACTACAATTCTGGTACTATGCAGTGCATCGACCCTTGTTATTTTGAAGATAATGGTAAGAAGTATCTTTTCTGGGGAAGTTATAATAGTACTTCTAAAGGCTATGAAGGAGGTATCCGTTATGTAGAGTTAAGTGCTGACGGTCTATCCATTAAAGGGGCTGTTTCCGAAAAGATAGCGGGTCCTTCAATAGAAGGCATCATGGTTCATAAACGCGGGAATTATTATTATCTATTTGGCTCTACGGGTAGTTGTTGTGAAGAGGAAAGAAGTACGTATCGTGTAGTGGTGGGGCGTTCTAAAAATATCGAAGGTCCTTATGTGGGTAAAAACGGTACTGTGATGAAAGAAAATAGTAGTTATAATGAAGTAATTCTACAGGGTAATAACCTGTTTGCCGGAACCGGACACAATTCCGAAATTATCACGGATGATGAGGGTAATGACTGGTTCTTCTATCATGCCTGGCAGAAAGCGAAAATAGATAATGGTCGTCAATTGATGTGTGACCGCATACAATGGAGCAGTGATGGCTGGCCTTATATTACTAATGGCACACCGGCATCCGTATCTCGTGCACCTGTATTTAAAAACGAAGAAGAAAAAGAGTAATCTATGAAACTATTCAACTATTTATTGGCCGGGATATTGTGTGCTTCTGTCACTTGTCTCCCGGCGCAGCATCGGGCTGATCCCCAGAAATTGGTCAATCCGGAATCCTTTTCTATGATTTTGCTCGGTGATCCACAGGGATATACCAAGTATGATATTAACCAGCCGCTTTTTGATCTTTGTACCGCATGGATTGCGGACAATATAGAGTCGCTTAAAATTAAAGCTGTCCTTTGTACAGGCGATTTGGTGGAGCAGAATGATAATAATGTATTAAACCGTAAGATGCTGAACCAGACCAGTCGTGAAATGTGGGAGGCAGCATCGCAGGCTTTGAAAAGACTGGATAACAAAGTACCTTATATTATTGCCGCAGGCAATCATGATTATGGATACAAAGCCGCAGAAAACGGTCGTACTTATTTTCCTGATTATATTCCTTTTGAACGAAATTCTACCTGGCGGAATATCTGTGTCAGTGAATTTCCTAATCGTGAAGGCAGGGCGTCTTTAGAGAATTCGGCTTTTGAGTTTGATGAGCCGGGATGGGGAAAGATTTTGGTTATAGCAGTAGAGTTTGTGCCTCGTGATGAAGTTCTGCAATGGGCGAAAGATTTGGTAAACAAGCCGAGATACAAGAATTATAAGGTGATTTTTATCACTCATTCTTATCTTGATATAGGTAATAAGCGCGTTACGAAAGATGGGTATAAGATTTCTCCACAAAACTCGGGGCAGGCTATTTGGGAGAAACTTATTTATCCTTCTTCCAATATCCGTCTCGTACTTTGCGGACATGTGGGAAGAGGCACCGGTGAATATGAGAATAATGTGGCTTATCGGGTGGATAAGAACAGTGCCGGGAAAGATGTATCACAAATGACGTTTAATGTACAATATGTAGGAGGCGGTCCGGAAGGGAACGGAGGGGATGGTTGGCTTCGCATTCTGGAATTTATGCCGGATGGTAAAACGATCAAAGTACGTACTTATTCTCCCTTGTTTGGGATTTCAAAATTGACCAGGCATCTGGCACATCGTACGGCACCTTACGATCAGTTTGATATTATATTGGAATAACTTGACCTAGTAAAAATACTCTTAATAGAAATAATGTAGATGAGAAAAGTTGTATGTTCTTTAGTGATACTTATTAATAGTGTTTATCTATTTGCACAGTGGAAACCGGTTGGCGGTCGAATTATGACGGAATGGGCGGCGAAAATAGATGTTGAAAACGTGTTGCCCGAATATCCCCGCCCAATTATGGAACGTGCTGACTGGATAAATCTGAACGGATTGTGGAATTATGCTATTTCTCCGGTAGGTCAAGCTATGCCACAAAGTTATGATGGTCGGATTTTAGTTCCTTTTGCTGTAGAATCAAGCTTGTCCGGAGTGGGGAAAAGTCTTGGGGAGAAGAATGAACTTTGGTATCAGCGTCAATTCTCGGTTCCCTCCAAATGGAAAGGACATAGGATCTTATTGCATTTTGGGGCTGTTGACTGGAAAGCGGATGTTTGGGTAAATAAGGTAAAGGTGGGACAACATACAGGAGGATTTACTCCTTTTTCTTTTGATATCACGCCTGCCTTGCTGAATGGGGAAAATGAATTGATCGTGAAAGTGTGGGACCCGACTGATAAAGGTCCTCAGCCTAGAGGAAAACAGGTTAGTAAGCCGGGAGGTATCTGGTATACTCCTGTCAGTGGTATTTGGCAAACAGTTTGGCTAGAACCCGTGCCAATCCGGTCGATTGTCAATATCAAAACGACTCCTGATATTGACAGGAATAAGTTGACAGTAGAGGTTATGACAGATCATCAGATGCTTTCAGATAAATTGGAGGTGAAGGTATTAGAAGGAAAGCAGTTGGTGGCTGTAGGAAGTTCCGTAAATGGTATTCCGGTTGAAATTGCTATGCCGTCTGATGTAAAGTGGTGGTCACCGGATTCTCCGTTTTTATATGATATGGAAATTTGTCTGTATTCAGAAAATAAGTTGATCGATAAGGTTAAGAGCTATACTGCCATGCGTAAATATTCAACGAAACGCGATAAAAATGGAATTGTACGTCTACAATTGAATAATAAGGACTTGTTTCAATTTGGTCTTTTAGATCAGGGCTGGTGGCCGGATGGCTTGTATACGGCACCTTCGGATGAGGCTTTAGTATATGATATTCAAAAGACAAAAGATTTTGGATATAATATGATTCGCAAACATATAAAAGTAGAGCCTGCCCGTTGGTATACGTATTGTGATCGTTTAGGGGTTATTGTGTGGCAGGACATGCCGAGTGGCGATAAGAATCCCGAGTGGCAGAATCGGAAGTATTTTGAGGGAACAGAATTTAAACGGTCTGCTGAATCAGAGGCTATTTATCGTAAAGAATGGAAAGAAATTATCGACTGCCTTTACTCTTATCCTTGTATTGGCACATGGGTACCTTTCAATGAGGCTTGGGGGCAGTTTAAAACCCCTGAAATAGCAGAATGGACAAAGCAATATGATCCTTCCCGTTTAGTGAATCCTGCCAGTGGAGGTAATCATTATACCTGTGGTGATATGCTCGATTTGCATAATTATCCCGGTCCGGAGATGTATTTATATGACGCACAGCGTGCAACTGTACTCGGAGAGTATGGAGGAATTGGTTTAGTGCTGAAGGAGCATCTTTGGGAGCCGAATCGTAATTGGGGGTATGTTCAGTTTAGTACTTCCAAAGAAGCTACTGATGAGTATCTGAAGTATGCTAATATGCTGAAGGATATGATTGCACGTGGATTCTCGGCTGCTGTTTATACACAGACTACAGATGTTGAGATCGAAGTGAACGGATTGATGACATACGACCGCAAAGTAATAAAACTGGATGAACAGAATTTGAAGAGGGTAAATACGGAAATTTGTGAAAGTTTAAAGTAAGAAGCCGGATTAGCCATTTGGCTGAACAAGGCAACTCATCTGTAGCCATTCGAATTATAGATATAGTTTGCAATATTATATAATTGAGAAAACAGAATTCAGATACTTTCTTTGTATCTGGACTCTGTTTTTTTGAATATATAATTCTATCCATTCCTTCATTTTTCAGTGAAATGTACCAAAATTGTCCTTCATTTGGATTATTTAGGTCGGTCAATTCTATTTAAATGCACTACTTTTGCCATCAGGAAAATTAATCACTTAACAAATAATCCTTGTATTATGAAAACAATTCTTAGCGCATTAGGACTTTCCCTATTGATCTTTACGAGTTGCGGTGGACAAAAAAAGGTTGAAGTAGACTTTATTCAGGACAACATCGACAACGCTGTGGCACAGAACACAATCCAGACGGACATTATCGAGAAGTCCGGTAAAATCTTGAATCCGAGAACAATCAACGAAGATGGGAGTATCTCTTACATACCGATGGAAGACTGGTGCTCCGGATTCTTTCCCGGTAGTATATGGTTGACTTATAACCTGACGGGTGATAAGAAATGGTTGCCGCTGGCTGAGAAATACACAGAAGCTCTTGATTCTGTGAAATATCTGAAATGGCATCATGATGTAGGTTTCATGATTGGTTGCAGTTATCTGAACGGCTATCGCATGGCAGATAAGAAAGAGTACAAAGACGTCATTATAGAAGCTGCCAAATCATTGTCCACTCGTTTTCGTCCGAATGCAGGCGTTATCCAGTCATGGGATGCCGATAAAGGTTGGCAGGGAACACGGGGATGGAAATGTCCGGTGATTATTGATAATATGATGAATCTCGAACTCTTATTTGAAGCAACAGCTCTTTCCGGAGATTCTACTTTCTACAATATTGCAGTGAAACATGCTGATACAACAATGGCTCACCACTTCCGTCCGGACAACAGCTGCTACCATGTGGTAGATTACGATCCGGAGACAGGAGAAGTGCGTAAGAGACAAACTGCACAGGGATATGCGGATGAATCTTCTTGGGCCCGTGGACAAGCTTGGGCACTCTACGGATACACTACTTGCTATCGTTACACGAAAGACAAGAAATATCTCGACCAGGCACAAAAAGTCTATAACTTCATCTTTAATAATAAGAACCTGCCGGAAGACCTCGTACCATACTGGGATTATGATGCTCCGAATATTCCGAACGAACCGCGTGATGCTTCTGCAGCAGCTTGTACAGCCTCTGCCCTTTACGAACTGGATGGCTATCTGCCGGGCAACCACTACAAAGAAACGGCTGATAAGATAATGGAAAGTTTGGGCTCACCTGCTTATCGCGCAGAAGTTGGAACAAATGGAAACTTTATCCTGATGCATTCGGTTGGCAGTATTCCTCACGGTCAGGAAATTGACGTTCCTCTGAACTATGCTGACTATTATTTCTTGGAAGGACTGATGCGTAAAAGAGATTTGGAAAAGAAATAAGAAATAGACAATGAACGGTAAACAGTGAACGGTGAATGCTTAGCGGATTCTGACGGAACATGTTTACCGTTTATCATTCGCTACTTGCTGTCTATAACTTTCTATTGACCGTTTGTCATTTACCTGTTTTTAATCATTTATCATAAACCATCATGAATAAACCTATAAACCTTCTTGTAGGAGGCTTGACGCTGTTTGTCGCACAAGGTTGCAAGGCTCCGAAGCAAGCGTCCCAACAAGCGGAGCATCCTAATATAATCTATGTATTTCCCGATCAATACCGTAACCAGGCGATGGGCTTCTGGAGCCAGGACGGATTTCGGGATAAAGTAAACTTTGAAGGAGACCCCGTGCATACTCCTAATCTGGATGCCTTTGCACGTGAATCTATGGTCTTGTCGTCTGCACAGAGTAACTGTCCGTTGAGCAGCCCTCATCGTGGAATGTTACTGACCGGTATGTATCCGAACAAAAGCGGTGTACCATTGAATTGCAATTCTACACGTCCGATCAGTTCCTTACGCGAGGATGCGGAATGTATCGGCGATGTGTTCAGCAAAGCAGGTTATGACTGTGCTTATTTTGGTAAACTTCACGCTGACTTCCCGACTCCGAACGATCCCGAACATCCGGGACAGTATGTGGAAGAAAAACGTCCGGCATGGGATGCCTATACACCGAAAGAACGCCGGCACGGCTTTAACTACTGGTATTCTTACGGAACATTTGACGAACACAAGAACCCGCATTATTGGGATACGGATGGTAAGAGACACGATCCGAAGGAATGGTCACCTTTACACGAATCAGGCAAAGTCATTTCTTATCTGAAAAATGACGGTAACGTACGTGATACCAAGAAACCTTTCTTCATAATGGTGGGCATGAATCCTCCTCACAGCCCGTATCGCTCCTTGAATGACTGTGAAGAGCAGGATTTTAATCTTTATAAAGATCAGCCTCTGGATAGTCTGTTGATTCGTCCGAATGTCGATTTGAAGATGAAGAAAGCGGAGTCTGCACGTTATTATTTCGCTTCCGTTACCGGAGTAGACCGTGCTTTCGGACAGATTTTGACGACATTGAAAGAATTGGGATTGGATAAGAATACAGTCGTAATCTTTGCTTCCGATCATGGTGAGACGATGTGTAGCCAGCGCACTGATGATCCGAAGAATTCCCCTTATTCTGAATCCATGAATATTCCGTTCCTGGTTCGTTTTCCCGGTAAGATTCATCCGAGGGTAGATGATTTATTGCTCTCCGCTTCTGATATTATGCCTACGGTGCTTGGCTTGTGCGGATTGGGTGATTCTATTCCGGCGGAAGTGCAGGGACGTAATTTCGCTCCTCTTTTCTTCGATGAAAAGGCTGAAATTGTTCGTCCTACAGGTGCACTGTATATTCAGAATGTAGATGGTGATAAAGATGAAAATGGATTGGTGCAGACTTACTTCCCTTCTTCAAGAGGTATCAAGACGGCTCAATATACATTGGCGTTATATATCGACCGTGATACGAAGCAATTGAAAAAAAGCCTCTTATTCGATGATGTAAAAGATCCATATCAACTGCATAACCTGCCTTTGGAAGAAAATAAGGAGATTGTGGCACAACTTTGCGGTGAAATGGGAGCTATGTTGAAGGAGATTAACGATCCTTGGTATACGGAAAAGATTCTGTCGGATCGGATTCCTTATTAGCGATTAGTAATTTATAAAACGCTGATTAACTCAAATAAGTGCCAATTTTAGGAGTAAATCTCTGCGACAATAATAGGTGTTAATCCGCATCCGCGTTTAAATTGAAAATAGTAATGAAAAACAGTTGTTTTATAGTATTATTCCTTTTGGGAATCATTCCTTCAGCTTTCGCTCAACTCATCGGATTTGAAGAAGAAGTGCCCGAAGCATTTACAGTTTCCGGAAAGGGAGAAGTGAAAATCTCTTCTCTTTTTTACAAGGAGGGTGAAAGTAGTCTGGAATGGGACTTTCAGCCTGGTTCTACGCTGGACATTCAAATTGCTCCTTTATCGTTGAATGCGAGAAATGAGAAGCAATTCGGCATTACCTTGTGGATTTATAATGAGAAACCGCAGCAGGATTCTATTCGTTTTGAGTTTCTGAATAAGGCAGGAGAAGTCTCTTATTGGTTCTCTTATCGTTTACAGGCAGCAGGTTGGCGGGCTTGTTGGATCTCTTTTGAGTATATGCAAGGAGATAAGAAAGATAAGAAAATCGTAGCCTATCGACTGGTTGCCCCGCAACGGAAAGGACGTATCTTTCTTGATCGTTTGACTTTCCCCGAAAAGAAAATGAATCTTCGTACTACTCCCGACCAGCAGTTGCCTGCCAATAATGGATTGTCTAATCGTGACCTATGGCATTGGTGTCTCGTGTGGAAATGGGAACAACAGTCGTATGATATCCCTCTGCCTTCTAAATTGTCAAGCGAACAAAAGAAAGAATTGAAGACTATCGAACAACGTTTGACTGACTTTCTGGAAGTGAAAAAGGCTCCGCAAGGACCGATTAATGCTGCCTATAAAACATTTGAGAAAGCGGCTATCAGTCCATCCATCGCCGGAACGGGATTTATAGGAACTCCTATTGTTGCTCCTGATGAACAGGGCAAGAAGAAAGGAGAAATGTCATGGAACGATATTGAAACGATGCTTTCCGGCTTTGCCTATGATGCTTATTATAACCAGAACGAAACATCAAAGAAAAACTACTTTACTGTATTCGACTATGCTATCGATCAGGGATTTGCATACGGTAGCGGTATGGGTACCAATCATCATTATGGTTATCAGGTACGTAAGATATATACAACTGCCTGGCTGATGCGTGATGCTATCTATAAACATCCTCATCGGGATGCTTATCTCTCCACATTGCGTTTTTGGGCGGCTCTGCAAGAAACTCGTCAGCCATGTTCTCCAACACGTGATGAATTGTTGGATTCCTGGCATACGTTATTGATGGCGAAATTTATTTCCGCTATGATGTTTCCCGATGCAAGGGAACAGGCGCAAGCTTTGAGCGGCTTGTCACGTTGGCTATCTTCTTCTTTGCGTTATACTCCGGGAACGATCGGTGGTATAAAGGTAGACGGTACGACTTTCCATCATGGCGGTTTCTATCCGGGATATACCACTGGAGTACTTGCGACTGTAGGAGAATATATTGCATTTACCAATGGTACAAGCTTTGAACTGACAGAAGATGCGCGCAAACACATGAAATCAGCCTTTATTGCTATGCGCAATTATTGCAATTTCTATGAATGGGGCATCGGAATCAGTGGCCGTCATCCTTTTGGAGGGAAGATGGGAAGCGATGATATCGAAGCATTTGCCAATATCGCTTTATCCGGCGATTTGTCCGGTCAGGGAAATACGTTTGATCGTGGTCTGGCTGCCGACTATTTACGTCTGATACGCAATAGTGATACTCCGAATGCGCGTTTCTTCAAGAAGGAAGGTATTCAACCGGCACAGGCTCCACAGGGATTCTTCGTTTACAACTATGGTTCGGCAGGCATTTTCCGTCGTGCGGACTGGATGGTGACATTGAAAGGGTATACCACTGACGTATGGGGCTCTGAAATTTATACGAAAGATAACCGTTACGGACGTTATCAAAGTTATGGCTCCGTGCAGATTATGGGGAAAGGAAATCCCGTGTCACGTGCCGGAAGCGGCTTTGTGCAGGAGGGATGGGACTGGAATCGTTTGCCGGGTACAACTACCATTCATTTGCCTTTCGACTTGCTTGATAGCCCATTGAAAGGAACGACTATGGCACGCTCCAAAGAGAATTTCTCCGGAAGCAGTTCTTTAGATGGTAAAAATGGAATGTTCGCTATGAAATTGGCAGAACGGGATTATGAGAACTTCACACCAGACTTTGTGGCCCGTAAATCCGTTTTCTGTTTTGATAACCGGATGGTTTGCCTGGGAACAGGTATTTCGAACTCCAATGTAGATTATCCTACGGAAACAACTCTTTTCCAGACAAAATATAATGGTAAGGAGCCCAAGGTAGGAGAGGATAACTATTGGCTTCATGATGGTTATGACAATTATTATCATGTAGTGGACGGAACCGTTCGCTCACAGGTGGCAGAACAGGAATCACGGCACGAAAAGACGCGTGAAGTTACTAAGGGAAAATTCTCTTCTGCCTGGATAGAATATGGCAAGGCACCGAAAGAGGGGACTTATGAATATATGGTATTGATACAGCCTTCTGCTTCTGATCTCGACGAGCTGCGTAAAACTCCTGCATACGAGGTGTTGCAACGCGATCAGACTGCTCACGTTGTTTATGATAAAAAGACAGGTATCACGGCGTATGCTGCTTTTGAAGCTTATCAGCCTGCCGCTGATAAAGTGTTCGTGGCTATTCCTGCGGAAACAATGGTGATGTATGCAAAGGAATCTGATAAGGGTATCCGTTTAAGCGTCTGTGATCCGAATCTGAATATAGAAGAGAAGACGTATACAACGAAAGAGCCCAGTCGTCCTATTACTAAGGAGATACGGCTTAAAGGACATTGGAGATTGACAAGCCCGATGGAAAATGTCCGGTTGGAACAGCAGGGAGACCAGACCGTACTGACGGTAACCTGTCAGCATGGACAGCCGGTTGAAATGCTCATGGAAAATAAATAATTAGTGAATAAGATAAGAGAAAACAAGAATTTAAAGAGAGGTATTAGTTATCATGTTTCTATGAAAAAAGAGAAGACCGGTTCGTGGTGAGCCGGTCTTCTTTGTATTTGCATGGTGCGTTGAGCACTTTCTTTTCTTATTACTTATTCAGCCTCCATTCGAAACCGTCTTTAGTATCTTTGATTTCAAATCCGAGTGCTGTCAGTGTGTTGCGGATTTCATCGGAAGTAGCCCAGTCTTTGTTGGCTTTCGCTTTCATACGTTGTTCCAGTAGCATATCTACTACCTTACCGTAGGCTGCTTCACGGCCATCAGAAGAACCTTTTTCTTCTTTCAATCCCATGATGTCGAAGCTGAACAGATGGAATGTTTCTTTCAACTCTTTCAGGTCTTCGGCGGATATGGTGGCATTGCCGGCAATGATATTGTTAATAATGCGGGCACCTTCGAAAAGCTGTGCGATGACAATCGGTGTATTCAAGTCGTCATTCATTGCTTCATAGCACTTAGCGCGCAGTTCTTTCACGTTGATTCCCTCTGAAGTTGCCGGTGCGGGAGTAATCTTATCCAATGCGTCAATGGCTTCCATCAGACGTTGCAGCCCTTTTTCGGATGCTTGCAGTGCTTCATTGCTAAAGTCTACCGTGCTGCGGTAATGAGCTTGCAGGATGAAGAAACGGATTGTCATTGGTGTGTAGGCTTGTGCCAGCAGCTTATGAGTACCGTTGAAGAATTCGTCCAAAGTGATGAAGTTGCCGAGTGATTTACCCATCTTGGTTCCGTTGATGGTAATCATGTTGTTGTGCATCCAGTAGTGAACCATGTCATCACCTTGTGAGGCTACCGATTGTGCGATTTCACATTCGTGGTGAGGGAAAATCAAGTCCATTCCTCCTCCGTGAATATCGAAGTGTTCGCCTAGGTATTTGCGTCCCATAGCGGTACATTCGGCGTGCCATCCGGGGAAACCGTCGCTCCATGGAGACGGCCAGCGCATGATATGTTCAGGTTGTGCCTTTTTCCAAAGGGCGAAGTCGGCGGGATTGCGTTTTTCGCTTTGTCCGTCGAGGTCACGGGTGGTATTCAATACGTCGTCCAAATTACGTCCGGAAAGTTTTCCGTAATGGTGATCTTTGTTGTATTTGGCTACATCGAAATAAACGGAGCCTTCGCTTTCATAGGCGTATCCGGCATCCAAAATCTTCTGTACCAGTTGGATTTGTTCAATGATATGTCCTGAAGCATGTGGTTCGATGCTCGGAGAAAGTACATTCAGTGCTTCCATTGCTTTATGATAGCGGTTCAGGAAATATTGAACAACCTCCATTGGTTCCAACTCTTCCAGACGTGCTTTCTTGGCAATCTTGTCTTCTCCGTCATCGGCATCATGTTCCAGATGACCTACATCGGTAATATTTCGTACGTAGCGTACTTTATATCCTAGGTGGGTGAGATAGCGGAATAACACATCGAAGGTTATAGACGGGCGGGCGTGTCCTAAATGGGCATCTCCGTAAACAGTCGGTCCGCACACATACATGCCTACATGAGGTGCATGAAGCGGTACGAACAACTCTTTCTTTCTATCTAAGGTGTTGTAAATGGTAAGTTGATGTTCCATAACATTTTATATTTGTTTTATTGGAACTGCAAAGTTAGTATAAAATCTGAATATGCGCTCTATCTTTGATGAGTTGATTTTAGCTCTTGAGCTGTTTTACTGGTAATATTATTAGTTTCCCGGTATGAAACTAAAAGTTTCACACCGGGGAACCAATGGTTTCATTACGGGAAACCAAAGGTTTCTCACCGAGAAACTAAAATTTTGTCGGCATGAAAGTAAATGTTTGGTTATTGTTGACTGCAAAACTTATCAATAGCTTCTGCTACACCGTCTTCTTCGTTGCTTAGAGTGATGTAATTTGCTGCTTTTTTTACAGGTTCTTGTGCATTTCCCATAGCAATTCCCAGTCCTGCAAACTTAATCATGGATAAGTCATTATAGCCATCTCCCATTGCTATGAGTTCTTCTCGTGCTACTCCTATTTCTTTCAATAAGACAGCAAGAGAAAGAGCTTTGTCAATTCCTTGCGGAACTAATTCGAGGAAATAGGGTTCTGAACGGAAAACGTTAATATGTCCTTGTAGCCGGAGACTAAGTTCTGCTTCAAGCGGAATGAGTTTATCTGCGTCTCCCACGATGAGGCATTTGGCTACAGGAAGCGTGATCTCTGTGAGGAAGTCGTTTGTTTCCCGTACTGCCATTTTATTGAGAAAGGCCTCTTTCTGTACGTATGGGTCTTGAGAGTTTTCTGTTATTATATCTGCTCCGTCATAGGTTAATATACTTAGTTGGTGGGTACGGGCACATTCATAGAGCATCGGAACAACTTCATTAGGTAACACATTTTCATATACCATCTCTTTTGTTTCCCAATTGATAATTTCACCTCCGTTATAGGAGAGGATGAAACCTCCGAATTCATTCATCCGTAATTCGTTGGCTAATGGTACAATACCATAAGTAGGTCGTCCGGAAGCTAATACGAGTCGTATTCCTTGCTCTTGTATACGTATTAGAGTTTCCCTGTTGCGGGGAGTGATTTCTTTTTTAGAATTGGTGAGTGTGCCGTCAAGGTCGAGCACGATAAGTTTGTATTTCATGTAGCGTTGTTTTGGGTGCAAAGATAGATTAAAAAAGTTTTTCCGCAAGGTGGTGGGGGAAAAGATGTGGCTTTAGCTAAGCCAGCCATCGTTTGTTCAACTTGGCAGATGTTTTTGTAAAGTATTGAATATTAATAAAGGAGCTTCAGATCTGAGTCGTCGTGCTGTCATGCATCAGATGCAGGGACTTTCTTTTTGAACCAGACTCGTATTTTTCGGATGTAGTAGCTTCTCCTGTTTCTGATTTCTTGATTGATGATATGACATTTAGATAAATAAAAGCCGCATAACTTTCGTTATGCGGCTTTTATTATTAAACTGGTAAAAGAGTTTTATTCAATTGTTGCTCCATAACCAGCTACATCGCTAGCTAATGTAAATATACCATTTACATAATCATATTGAGTAATAGGAGCTGTTGCGTGCTTGGTTATGTTATTACCGCTTGTTGGTTCTTTAACTAAAGAACTTGTATGATAATAATTCCAATTTTTGGTTAAGCCATATACGATATTGTCGGTTACATCTATTTGAGGTGTGCAACTTTCTAAGAAAGAATAATAGTAGGAACCGAATTCTGCTTCCGGACTTACGTCAAAGATATTCTTGCTTATAGTCAATGATGTTCCTTTTTGATATCTGAAGAATATATTGCTACCTATCATGTTGACAAAAGTATTATTTATAATTTCGGCAGAAAGTACACCATCTGATAAAGGTATATTACCAGTAGCCCAGTTTAATATTTGCACGCCTTCTTGAGGTGTCTGGCTATACACTATATTGTTCTTGAAGTTGAAAGTTTTATAATCTCCTAAATTGAAGCCTTTATATATATTTATCAAGGCAATTTTGATAGCATTAACTTCAATACGAGTGTCTTGAACAGAGATGTTGTCTATACCAAAGTAAGTCTTTTGTGCTGCATCGTAATAAATTGGTTTCAAGACATTCGCAATCAGACAGTTGTCAATGCAGATGTCAGTAAAGTCTCCCTTGCTGATAACGCCTGCATTATTTATAAAATAACCAGCATTGCTACCTCCATTGAGATCACTTAAATCTATTTTTATATTCTTAAAAAGTAGCTTTCCTTTGCATGATTTCCAGCAATTAATAGGACGAAGTGTTACTTGCTCGTCATCATATCGACCGATGATAATAACATCATTGCTGATTGATTTTACTCCGGTTGTGGTAAAATTGTGTGCTGTACCTGTGAGGAACAGTATAACAGGTTTACTCATTGTAGCACTAAAGTAAGTGTCAAGTGCCACATCGGCATCTGTTGCATCCAATATTTGTATGTCAGCATCTGAATAAATTTGGTTGTTGATGGTGATGCCGCCGATAGTAATGTCTTTACCATGATCAAAATCGGCTTTATAATCCGTACGATTCTTAATACTAACCTGAATCTTTGCAATCATAGCATACTTTCCACTTGTTGCCAATATCGCAATATCAGTACTGTTATCAGCTGTTGCACGAGTCATCATCTTTGCGCTTGATGCAGGGGCAGTAACAATCAATATATTTTCTTTTCCAGCTTCCTTAGAGAATTTAGCACTCCATCCTTCTGGAGCAGTAATCATTGTATTTTTTACTCCTCTCATGGTCATGGTAAATTCTTTCGTTTCACCTGCAGAAAACTCTTGTATTTGTTCTAAATCTTCAGCCGCAAAACTACATTCAAAGTCGCTGATGATAGGGATACGTATGGTTGGAGCATCCTCACCCGCAAGTACTAAGACCAGTTCGTTGTTTTCTACTGTTACACTCTTGAAGTTTTTGTCTTCTGCCGGAGCGGAACCGTCACCAGTTGCGCTGACTTTGTCAGTAGTTCCTTCTTTGTATATATATTCATAGTTTTTTCCTTCATCATAGCTAACCTGCCAGTAGCCTTCACTATCTACATTAAATGTAGGAGTCTTGCCACTCTCTCCATTAGCTTTCACAGGTTGTCCGTTTACAGTCAGACGCTCCGGAGTTTCATTTTTGTTGTAAAGAACAGTCCAGTAGCCTTCTGAATCGATACCGATAATAGGGCATAACAGGTTATTATCGTTTTTCATATATAGATTTACTGTTTTTCCATTGCTCAAAGTGAGTGTGTAGGAATCAGACTTTTCCTCTATATTAGTAATAAATGTTCCTTCATTATAAAGTTCGCGAAGAGCTTCTGTGTTACTATTTATATCACGTACTTGTGTCTCGAGTGCGGTAACGCGCTTTTTCAGTGCGTCTACATCATCTTCCAAATCGTCAATGTTGGTACATGCTACCAGGCATACAGCCAATAACATGAACATACTCCATACTTTTTTCATGATTATATTGTTTTAAAGTTATTATTTTAAAGAGGATAGCCAGGAAGGAACATATCCCAAACGTTTACGTAATTGAGCCTCATAGAGTGAATATGGTTCCACAGCAGTTCCGTTACTTTCGAGTCGCTTCATTTGAGTAGCATCAAAATCTAAAGGACTTCCGTGGAAACCGACAATGATAGGAGGCATAAATTTCCACCAAAAGCCGTTACTATCCCACCAGGTAAATTTACCTTCTGTATCGATGTCCTGATCTGTTTGTACATTTGTTGCATAGAAATTCCATATTGTCAGATTCTCCATGTGATTTGGCATTTGAGCAGAGTCTCCTCCTTGTCTCCAATGCATGAAACCGCCAGTACAGCAGTCAATTAATGTTGCACGTGGCTGTGTGGCATGTGATTCAAAGCAAGAATCATCTCCCCATTTCACATTCCATATTACAGCACCCATGCTTTGCTTTGAAACACCGCAAGCGTGATATTGACCAACGTTTGTTTTATATTCCATCAATGTGCTTTCACCTTCTCCTTTTCTAAGTGTGTAGCCATTGCTGCTTTCAGTTACTTTTCCAATAAAGATACGGGAAGAAGCTTGCGAGCGGATAGAAGCATGTCCACGATTACCACCAATAGTGATGTCATAAGCAGAACAATTGGCAGAACTTGTGATTGACATGGCTTCACTAACACTTTCAAAATTAACCCGGCGCATCCATGAATTGGTCAGACGTACAAAATCGATAAGCTTAAAACCACCGTCATCTATGTCAGAGCCGTGATGAATAAACTTCTCTTTGGCATGTCCTTTAAATGTAAGGTCTTCTACGCCAACATTGGCATAATTGGCGAATTTATGTACATTCCATCCCCAATCTTTATTAATAGCATGCATGATGGGTTCTTTAAAGGTAATACTGTTACCACTAATCTTTTCAATCTGATGGTATTCGAATATTTGAATACCATTTGTTTTGATATTGGGAGTAATGCCTTGTTGTACCTTAATATCTTGCCATTGATAAGGCGATAGTTCGGAATTAATAACATCATTATCCGTGTTTCCCAACTTGGGGGTTCCCAGTACGAGACATACCCAACTGCCCGCACTTACTCCTGTTAAACTGGCCGTTATGGTTTTGCTGCCTATGGGAGCGTCTTCAGTGATAGCACCAATTGATTCTCCTAATCCTGTATTATGTTTGAACTCCATCATAACAGGAGCATTCCACATTTCCTCAGTAGGTTTGGGAGAATTATTTGCAGCAGTCATTTCGAGTGTTGTTTTGTTTCTTCCGGCTCCTTTTAAAACAATATCACTCATCGATATACGAATCCTGCGATCCTTAGAATCCTCATCTTGTAGAATATAATTCCCTTCTGGGAAGTAGATAATAGCTTTAGCGTTTTCCTTAATATATCGATCTGTCATATTATTGAGATCTTCTTGCTTTGTTTCTCTTGCTATTTCTTCCAGTACCTTCATGAAAGCTGCTCTGTCAGATTTGCCGTCGTTGGGGATAGCCCCATATTGGGGATCTGTAACATCGTATACTTTATATCCTTGTGCTATTAATGTTTCTATTTCAGGAGGAGCTATTTCACCATGTTTATATCCGGCGTATGAAAAGTCCAATAATACATTTTGTTGATCTGCGTTTACAAATTGTTGCCAGGCTTTTGCTCCGGTTTCATTGGAAAGTTGTTTCACTTCAATAGAAACAATACGGATATAATTCTTTGATGAAGTAAGTACAATCTTAATTGTTTCTTCTACGTCTTTTACAACAGTTGCTTGTGGTGTGATAGTTAATAAGTTCTCGGATAAAAGAACATCCCATCCTTTAGGAGCTTGTATTGCAGCTTGTTGCACGTCATTCTGTTCTACTTTATACTCTTTATGGCTTTCATTGGGGGCAAAAACTTGCACAGCTTGTTCACTTTCAGCGTCATTGAGACCATAAATGATCAGTCCGAAGCTGTCGTCTACTGGGAAAGTATATGTTTTTTCACCATCAGCCAGGGTGAATGAGAAAGTATGGTTTGCTTCATTATATTCTACCTTGCTGAATATGCTGGTTCCTCCCTGACTTCCACCTTCGGCCTTAGTTCCTAAGCTTGTATATGTTTGTCCATTATCGTAGCTCACTTGCCAATATCCACTGGAAGATACGCTGATTAATGGAGTTGCCACCACATTGCCTTCTCCATCACGGGGCCAGGCTGATATTTTCTCTCCATCGGCTCCTGGCAGATATTTGAAATCTGTATCATTACTTGTTTTATATATCCAGTAGCCTTCTTCGTCTACGGAAAATTCAGGGACAGACGCTTGTACTGCTTCACTCTCCATGACTTTAATGCTTGTTCCGTCACTAAGTTCCAGCAAATATCCTAAGCCATCTTTAGTCGGAGTAATTCCGATAATGATTTTGTTTTTTTGCATAAGGGCTTGCAGACTGGCAAATGAAGTATTCAGTCCTTCCGTTGCTTTTTCCAAAGCAGCGACACGGTCTTTCAGAGAATTGATGTCTGCTTCCAGGTCGTCTGTTTTTTGGCATGATTGCATGATTGCCAACATGCTGCAAATACCAAATAGTAATAGGTAGGTAATGCTCCTGTTTTTCATACATTTATTATTTCGGGTTATTTATAATTTTCACAGTGGCAAAGATAACCGGATAAAATAAGAGTATATGGATAAAAAAATTCAGGAATACGATGAAATAATACATTTTACACACCTCTGTGATAGATTGAGGCTTTATGTATTATTAGAGCAGGTCTACCCATTGCTCATTGCTTAATATAGGCAATGACTCACTGTCGGCAACAAATGTTTCCGCCAGTTTTCGTTTCTCATCTTGCAGATGCAGAATCTTTTCCTCAATGCTGTTTTGTGTAATGAAGCGATAGGCAATCACCTGCTTATCCTGACCGATACGATGGGCACGGGCGATGGCTTGCGATTCGGCGGCAGGATTCCACCAGGGATCTATGATAAATACATAGTCGGCTTGTGTAAGATTGAGTCCCACACCCCCTGCTTTTAGTGAAATAAGGAATGCCTGAACATCTTTTTGCTCGGTGAAATGGGCGATTTCGGAAGGCCGGTTGTTGGTTGCTCCTGTTAATAGGGCATATTTCCAGCCTCGTTCTCGGAAAGCTTCAGCCAAGACCTCCAGATGTTTGACGAATGAAGAGAAAATTAGGACTTTGTGTCCTTCGCTTTGTAATGTATCGAATGTTTCGATTATCTGTGCGGTTTTTCCGGATGTTCCGGTATAATCAGGAAGAATGAGTTGCGGATGACAAGAGAGTTGTCGTAAACGCAAAATGCCATTTAGTACACTAAATGAATGGAGCCTGTTCGTACTTTGAGGGTGCTGGAGAAGTATGTTTCGCAGGCTGTTTTTCTCCTGTTCGTAACACGTGTTCTGCTCTTCAGTCATGTCGCAGTAGATTGTTTCTTCCGTAAGTTCAGGAAGTTCCGGAGCTACCTCTTTCTTGCTTCTGCGGAGGATGAATGGGGCAGTCAGTTGTTGCAACTGCACTCGTACGCGTTCGTTTCCCTGGCGAATCGGCATTATGAACTGCTTTTGGAAAGCACTTTCCGTGCCCAGTAAGTCCGGTTGTATAAAATGAAATTGAGCCCACAGGTCCTTTAATGAGTTTTCGATAGGAGTACCTGTTAGTGCGAGTCGGTGTTTGCTTTGCAGTTGAATTGCCGACCGGAAGGTGAGCGATTCGCTATTCTTGATATTCTGGCTTTCATCGAGCACGACATATTCGAAACGGTAGGAAGAGAGTATATCAATGTTATTTCTCATCATGCCATACGTAGTAAAGATCAAGTGAAAATGACCGAAGAATTTTTCCGGACGTTTCTTGTCTATAGCCACGGTGTTGTTGTATTCCATCATTGAGAGCCCTGTAAAGCGCTTGGCTTCCCGTCGCCAGTTGTGAAGTAGCGATGTGGGGACTACAATTAGGGTAGCGGGTTGTTTGGGAGCGGATGGCTTATATATGTACTGTAGCAGGGTAAGAGTCTGAAGAGTCTTCCCGAGTCCCATGTCATCTGCCAGGCATCCGCCAAATCCTTGTTTATGGAGGTGTACCATCCACGAGAATCCTTTCTGCTGATAGGGGCGTAACGTTGCTTTAAGCGTTCTTGGTACGGCAACGTTATGTATTTGCTGCTTCACGGGGAATTTTTTCACTCCATCCTCACCCAAAGCTGTCTGTACGGCACCTATAAATGCATGTTTCAACCGAATTCCTTTTTCTGTTTGTACTCCCATCTCCAGTAAGTTCGCATATTTGCTGAACCACTCTTCAGGCAGGAGAATCATACGCCCGTCAGGTAGCAGATATTCCCGCTTTTCTTCGAGGATATGTTTGCGGAAACGTGAAAAAGGAATGCGCAGATTACCGATAACAACAGTGATGTGCAGTTCGAACCAGTCAACCTCATCGTCGCAGCTTTGCTCGATGCGTATCTCATCCAGACAATATAATGCATTCCCTACATTACTGGTAAGGTGAAAGGATTGCTGCAACATCTCCCGATGATTGTTGATCCATTCGACAATTGTCTTTTCCGGAGCTTTGGCGGATAGTTGGAAGTGTGTGGCATTGAGTTGTTGCAGACCGGCATTCGTTAAGAGTTGGACTGCTTGTTCTTCCACTGTAATATTACGCGGGAAAAAGCCGATTTCACCGGATGTTTTCCGATAAATGATTTTCTTCATTTCATTAGCACTATCTGGTGCAAATGTCTGGTCTCCATAGCGGAAGACAAGTTGCAATGCTTGTCCGTTGTATGTGGCATCTTCGAATGAGAGAACAGCTTCACAGGCACATTCTTCTTCAGTAATATTCAAACCGTGAGTCTCGATATCGTGATAACGTGCAATTGGAATAACGATGTTGTCTATGTATTTTTCAATCTGCAAAGCGTCTACGCTAATCGATCTTTTCTTTGTGAAAGGTAAGATACGTGCGCTTTCAATGTGTGGAAAAAAATATAACTCCATTCCCAATAATAGAGTGGCCGGCGAGGAGGTCAGTACAACTACCGGTTTTAACTCACTCAAAGAGAACGGTTGCCCTTCATAATAACACTGCAACTGATAACGGAACGTTTTACTGTCAACATGAAACGTTACGCGAATTTCTACGTCGTGAGGGTTGATATGATAAATATGATGGGCGTATAAGATTTTGCTACCGGCTTGTTTCTGATAAAAAGGCAGTCCGTTTTCCCGTATCAACGCCAGCATCTCCAACAGCTTCTTTTCGATGAACGGGCGAATATTATTTTTAATTCGTTCCGGATCTTCGGATAGCTTATGTAGAAAGCGTGATACTGTTTTTTCACGGGAGTAGAGGCCCATCAGATACTTTTCTGTATAGTATGAAGCGATATCGATAGCTTGTCTTTCCGCTTCGCTCATTATGCTCATAGCTTCCGGAGAGGCGTGAAACGCTTGCTCCACTAATTGCAAGGTGCCATCGTTCAGCCTTTCCGCAATATACGGAATCAGTAATATGCCGAGTATCGGATGCTCTGTGAAAACGATTATAACTTGTCCGTTAGTTGGTCTCTCTTTCATTCTCTTTTAGGCTTTAACTGACAAAGATACGGGAAAATACTTAATTTTGCAGCATGATAGAGGAAAACAAACGCGTATTGCTTGGAATGAGTGGCGGTACAGATAGCTCTGTTGCTGCTATGCGATTGCTGGAAGCCGGTTATGAAGTAATCGGGGTAACCTTTCGTTTTTATGAATTGAATGGTTCGACAGAATACCTAGAAGATGCTCGTAATTTGGCAGAACGTTTAGGAATACGGCATATAACATACGATGCCCGTGAAATATTTGCCCGGCAGATTATTGAATATTTTGTGCAGGAATACCTGGCAGGACGTACTCCGGTCCCCTGTACCTTGTGCAATAATTATCTGAAATGGCCTTTGCTTGCTAAGATTGCCGATGAAATGGGAATTTTTTATATTGCTACCGGACACTATGCGCAGAATATACAACTAAATGAAACCTTTTATATAACGTACGCCGCCGATTCGGATAAGGATCAAACCTTCTTCTTATGGGGATTGAAACAGGATATTCTTAATAGGATGCTGTTGCCGATGGGCGATATTACGAAAGCTGAAGCCCGTGCCTGGGCTGCTGAACATGGTTTTCGAAAGGTGGCAACCAAAAAGGATAGTATTGGTGTCTGTTTTTGCCCGATGGACTATCGGACCTTTTTAAAAGACTGGTTGGTCAGAAATGGTCAGATGTCGGTCAGTAATAGTGAGGCATCAATCAACAATAGTCAGACATCGGGCAGCGATAAACAGACCTGGTCTGACAGAATCAGAAGAGGAAGATTTGTCGATGAAAAGGGAAATTTTATTGCCTGGCATGAAGGCTATCCCTTTTATACTATTGGGCAGAGACGCGGTTTGGGCATTCATCTGAATCGTCCTGTATTTGTGAAAGAGATTGATCCTGAAAAGAATGAAGTGATGTTGGCTTCTCTTTCATCGTTGGAAAAAACAGAAATGTGGTTGAAAGATTGGAATCTTGTAAATCAGGAGCGTACTTTAGATCGCTCTGACATAATTGTGAAGATACGCTATCGCAAGCAGGAAAACCATGGCACGATTACCGTCACATCGGATCATTTATTGCACGTGCAGCTTCATGAACCATTAACAGCCATTGCTCCCGGACAGGCTGCTGCATTCTATGGAGACGGATTGCTACTAGGAGGAGGAATCATAGTCAACGCCCGTTAATCTTACATATTGGGAAGATGAACGCTCTGACGCAAGTTTTTTAAAACAAAACTTAGCTTGCTAATCGACATAACTAAGGCACGGATTACACGAATAAACAAGGAAAGAGAATAAACTTATCCATGTAATTCGTGTAATCCGTGCCTGAAAGAAATCGGAGAGTTGTTTTGACGCTCTCTCCTTATACAAGTAACCTCTGTAATGGAAAAAAAAAACTTGTAGTGGTTATGTTTTGGTTTTTGGTTATTCTTCCGGATGAGCGCTATTATTCAGCACCAGCATTGCTTCTATATATTCGCGTGTATTGCTTAATCTGGGTACTTTGTGTTGTCCTCCCAGTTTTCCTTTCTGTGCCAGCCAGTCATGGAACAATCCCTGACGGGCTACGATCACTTCCAATGGTTGCAAAGCGATATCTTTCCATCGTTTGGCTTCATAGTCAGAGTTAACCTCTTTCAGCGTAGCGTCAAGTATCGAAGCGAACTTTTCTACGGAATCCGGCATTTTGGCAAATTCTATTAGCCACTGGTGCCTGCATTTTGCGTTCTCATCCATAAACACCGGTGCTGCAGAGTATTCGCAAACTTGTGCTCCGGTCTCGGCGCAAGCTTTTGCCAATCCTTTTTCAGCATTATCGATAATCAGCTCTTCACCAAATGCATTGATGAAATGCTTCGTTCTTCCCGTGATGACAAACTTATAGGGATTCTTGCTGGTAAACTTCACAGTATCACCAATCATGTATCTCCACAGACCACAGGAAGTAGAAATAACCATTGCATAGTTCTTGTTGAGCTCGACTTCTTCAAGACAATAAGCCCGTGGATTTTCTTTTCCCACTTCCTCCAACGGAACAAATTCGTAGAAAATTCCATAGTCGATCATTAATAACATGGCAGGATCGGAAAGGTCGTTCTGGGTTCCGAAATATCCTTCCGAAGCATTGTAGGTCTCTACATAATGCATTTTAGGTGTTGTAATCACCTGTTTATATTGCTCACGATACGGTGTGAAAGCCACTCCGCCATGGAAGAAAACTTCCAGATTGGGCCATACTTCTTCCAGTGCCTGCTTTCCTGTCTTTTCAAGGATACGTTTGATAAGTACCAGCATCCACGACGGCACACCGGATAGGCTTGTCACATTTACCGGAATAGTGCTGTTGGCGATTGCTTCTATCTTGGTTTCCCATTCGCTCATCAATGCAATTTTCTTGCTTGGTACGCGAATGAAATTGATAAGCGGATTTACGTTTTGAATCAGAATAGCGGATAAATCTCCTACTAAACTATGATTGGAATTGAGGTTCGGGCTATGGCTCCCTCCTAGAATCAGTCCCTTGCCGGAGAAAAAATGGCTATCCGGATTGATGCGGAAATAAAGAGCTGCTGCGTCTTTTCCTCCTCTGTAATGAATATCTTCCAGCGCTTCCTTGCTGACAGGAAGGAATTTACTTTTATCATTAGTCGTTCCGGAAGATTTTGCAAACCAGCGTATCTCCGATGGCCAAAGCAGATTCTGTTCCCCAGCTCGCAAACGTTCTACATAAGGCTTAATTTCTTCGTATGTCTGGATAGGAACACGTTTACGGAAATCTTCATAGTTACGGATAGAGGAATAATCGTACTTTCTTCCCCATTCTGTTTGAGCGGCCTGGCGTGTTAAGCGGCTTAACACACGATGCTGTATCTCACTAGCCTGACTAGCATATAGGTCTATCTGTTTTAAACGGGAATCGAAAGTCTTACTAATAATTTTTGTAATATTCATTTCTGCTTTAACATAATAATGTTTAGTCGTGCAAAAGTAACTTATTTATCTTTTTTTTCTATCTTTACCACGGAAATAATCGTTAAAAATTGACGACTTCCATATAAATCCCGAGTTTTAGACTAAAAAATGCGACAATGAGAATTGGAATCTTAACATCCGGCGGGGACTGTCCCGGTATTAATGCCACGATTCGTGGCGTGTGCAAAACTGCCATCAATTATTACGGGATGGAAGTAGTAGGTATTCACAGCGGTTTTCAGGGCTTGCTGACTAAAGATGTCGAATCTATTACAGACAAGTCGCTCTCCGGTTTGCTCAATCTGGGTGGAACGATGTTAGGAACCTCTCGTGAGAAGCCTTTCAAAAAAGGAGGCGTTGTTTCTGATGTTGACAAACCGTCTTTAATCCTTCAGAATATCCGGGAAATGGAACTCGACTGTGTCGTTTGTATCGGCGGAAATGGAACACAGAAGACAGCGGCGAAGTTTGCTGCGATGGGAGTGAATATCGTATCTGTTCCTAAAACCATTGATAATGATATTTGGGGCACAGATATTTCTTTCGGTTTTGACTCGGCAGTAAGTATTGCTACCGATGCCATCGACCGTTTACATTCCACCGCAAGTTCTCACAAAAGGGTGATGGTGATTGAAGTGATGGGGCACAAGGCGGGTTGGATTGCCTTGTATTCCGGTATGGCAGGAGGAGGGGATGTGATTCTTCTCCCTGAAATTGCTTATGACATTAAAAATATTGGTAATACGATTCTGGAAAGACTGAAAAAGGGCAAGCCTTATTCTATTGTAGTGGTAGCAGAAGGTATTAGGACAGACGGACGCAAACGGGCTGCTGAATATATTGCGCAGGAGATTGAATATGAAACTGGTATAGAAACTCGCGAAACAGTTCTGGGGTATATTCAGCGTGGTGGTTCGCCTACTCCTTTCGACCGCAATCTTTCTACCCGTATGGGCGGCCACGCGACAGAATTGATCGCCAAGGGTGAATTCGGGCGTATGGTAGCTTTAAAAGGAGACGATATTGCATCTATCCCTCTTGAAGAAGTTGCAGGAAAACTGAAATTAGTTACTGAAGATCACGATTTGGTGATTCAGGGGCGTCGCATGGGGATTTGCTTTGGCTAGTCTCCTCGGCTTCCATAGTAGGTTGTACCGTAGAAATTTCATTATCGGAGGTGTTTTCTTCTAAAACATTCTCCGGTTTTGTCTCGGGAATTACATTCAGTTCGGCTTCAAGTTCATTCTCAAATTCATTCTCAAGTTCAGTTGCCAATTCAGTTTCAGAGTTAGTTGCAAGTTCAACCTCCGGTTCTGTTGTAGTTGCTGAATGTTGTGCTTTGATCTCTTCGACAGTTGACATAAATACGGGTTCCTTTACTTTCTTTATAGCCATTTGGGCAGCATTCTGTTGAGACTCTTTTTTGGAATATCCCGTACCTGTTCCTGCCGGAAGTCCTTCAATGCGTACTTCAGTTTGGAAAACAGGGTTGCTGTCGTGATCGAGAAATTGCTCGATTAACTCAAAGGAAACCTCCATCTTATTTTTTTGGCTCCACTCAATAAGTTTGGATTTGAAGTTAACCTCTTTTCGGGATATTTTATCCAGGTCGATATAACGGTTGATGATCCGTTGCTCCATAAACTGTTTGCAGCGTTCATACCCCTGATCCAGATAAATAGCTCCGATAAATGCCTCAAAAGCATTTCCGTACATATAACTGTTGTGAGAAGAAGAGCGGGTGGAATACTTTATGAGTTTATCCAAACCGATTTCAACGGCCAACTTATTCAAAGTCTCCCGTTGTACGATCTTAGAACGTGTGTTGGTCAGGAAACCTTCCCGTTTCCCTTCAAAACGTTTATAGACAATATCTCCTACGATGGCGTCGAGGATGGCGTCACCTAAAAACTCCAGCCGTTCATTGTTGAGGGGACGTCCCTTGTCGGAGCGGACAGAAGTTGATTTGTGCAGGAGAGCCTGCTCATAAAGTTGGATATTGCGCGGGTAGAACCCGAGTATCCGGTAAAAACAAAGATAAGACTCTCTATCCTTGCGGAACAAGAGCCTTATCTTATCTATTTCGTTACGTAACACGATATTACTCTGCGTATTTCTTGAAGATAACGCACGCATTGTGACCACCAAATCCAAATGTATTGGACAAGGCAACATTAACTTCGCGTTTCTGTGCTTTATTGAACGTGAAATTAAGGTTATAGTCGATGTTCTCGTCGTTGTCACCTTCTTCGTGGTTGATAGTCGGAGGAACAATGCCGTTCTTGATAGCAAGGATACTTGCAATAGATTCTACCGCACCGGCAGCTCCCAGCAAGTGACCTGTCATAGATTTTGTTGAACTGATGTTCAACTCGAACGCATGATCACCGAATACTTCCTTGATTGCTTTTGCTTCTGAAATGTCACCAACCGGAGTAGATGTACCGTGTACATTGATATAATCTACTTCTTTCGGATCCATTTCTGCATCTTCCAGTGCATTTTTCATCACCAATTTCGCTCCCAGACCTTCTGGATGAGAAGCTGTCAGGTGATGTGCATCTGCAGACATACCTACACCGGCAACTTCTGCATAGATTTTTGCACCGCGAGCTTTAGCGTGTTCCAGTTCTTCCAGGATCAGGCAACCGCCACCTTCGCCCATAACGAAACCATCACGGCTTGCGCTAAACGGACGTGAAGCTTTAGAAGCTTCGTCGTTGCGTGTTGACAGTGCGTGCATAGCGTTGAAACCGCCCACACCTGCCGGGAAGATAGCTGCTTCCGAACCACCGGATACAATTACGTTTGCTTTACCCAGACGAATCAGGTTGAAGGCATCTGCAATAGCGTTGGTTGAAGTAGCACATGCTGAACAAGTCGCGTAGTTAGGACCATGGAAACCATACATGATAGAAATCTGTCCGGCTGCAATATCCGAAATCATCTTTGGAATGAAGAACGGATTAAACTTCGGACCCATTTCCTGACGAGTGTAGTAGTTGCCTACCTCTTCTTCAAATGTATGTATACCACCAATACCGGCGCCGAAAATAACACCGATTTTGTTCAAGTCTTCTTTCTCGACATCAAGACCGGAATCACTTACCGCTTCTTTGGCAACAGCGATGGCATATTGAGTATACAGGTCCATCTTTCTTGCTTCTTTACGGTCTATGTATTTCGTTGCATCGAAGTTTTTCACTTCGCATGCGAATTGGGTCTTGAATAACGACGCATCAAAATGAGTAATAGGCCCTGCTCCACTAACCCCGTTCACAAGGTTTTCCCAAAATTCGGGAACGCTGTTGCCAACGGGAGTAATGGCGCCAAGGCCTGTTACTACCACTCTTTTTAATTCCATATTGATGAAATCGAATTACTTAGCGTGTTCTTCGATATAAGATACAGCATCACCTACAGTACCAATCTTTTCTGCTTGGTCATCAGGAATAGAGATACCGAATTCTTTTTCGAATTCCATGATAAGTTCTACAGTGTCAAGAGAATCTGCTCCCAGGTCGTTAGTGAAGCTTGCTTCGGTTGTAACTTCTGATTCTTCTACGCCTAATTTATCAACGATAATCGCTTTTACTCTTGATGCAATTTCAGACATAACTTTAAGTTTTTAATTAATAATTAGTTTTATTTCTTTAAATTTGCGGTGCAAAGGAATGAATATTTATCGTTTTGCGCAAATATTTGACTAAATAAATGCAAAGTTTTGCACATTTTTCACTGTTTTGTGCATCGAATTTGAGAGTTATGAAGAAAAACATCGCAATTTTTGCTTCCGGTTCCGGTTCAAATGCCGAGAATATTATCCGGTATTTCCAAAAAAACGATTCCGTTCAGGTTTCGTTGGTACTTTCTAATAAAAGTGATGCATACGTTTTGGAACGTGCGCATCGTTTGGGAGTGCCCTGTAACGTGTTTCCAAAGGAGGACTGGATAGCCGGAGATGAAATTTTGGCTATTTTGCAGGAGTACCGCATCGACTTTGTCGTACTGGCTGGCTTTCTGGTTCGTGTGCCTGACTTGCTTTTGCATGCTTATCCCGATAAAATTATAAATATACATCCTGCTCTTCTGCCGAGGTTCGGAGGCAAAGGAATGTATGGAGACCGGGTTCATGAAGCGGTAGTGGCTGCCGGTGAAAAGGAAAGCGGTATCACTATACATTATATAAATGAGCATTATGACGAAGGAAATGCAATCTTCCAGGCTACTTGTCCTGTTCTTCCGACAGATTCTCCGGATGATGTAGCCAAAAAAGTGCATGCCTTGGAATATGAACACTTCCCGCAAGTCATAGAACAAGTATTAAGAAATAAGTATTAGGTATTAAGTATTAAGTATTACTCCATGCAGATAATCGTTTGACGGAATTTCATGAAGTTCTCGGTCGCTACGGTTAATACTTAATACCTAATACTTAATACTTATTTCTTAATACTTGATTAAATAAGCTGTCTCTTCTCGCCGCAAAGGATAATCCCCGCGTAAGGTTTCGAATTGTTCCGGTTGATTTTTCAATCGGGTGCTATCTTCGACTGGATTATATATTTGGAGGATTGCTTCTTCATGGTTTTTGGCATGTATAATAGGAGAGGCGGGTGCCGGTGCGTTTATTTTATAATCAGCTTCTATTTGGAAGAATTTGCAAATGGCATCCAGTGACATGCGTGTGGCGTTTGCTTTTCCATCGGCAGAGTAACCCGCAATGTGGGGGGTACCGATGAATGCTTTTTCCAGTAGTTCACGGTTAATTTCCGGCTCATGCTCCCACACATCAATGATAGCATCCGAAATGATCCGGCTGTCCAAGGCTTTTAAAAGAGCATCAGTGTCAATAACCTCTCCTCGGGAGGTATTAATGATAGCCGGTTTTCGTTTGAGTGATTGGAAGAAGTTCTCATCTGCCAGGTGGAAGGTTTTATATTTCCCTTCCTTATATAAAGGTACGTGAAAGGTTATGATATCACATTCTTCTGCAATTTTTTTTAGTGAGGCAAATAGCTCTGTTCCTTCTTTTTCCTCCCGTGGCAAATCATTCAGTAAAACGCGCATGCCAAAATCCCGGGCAACTTTAGCTACCTTACTCCCTACGTTTCCCACTCCTATGATGCCAATCGTCAGTTCGTTTAACTTTTTGTTTCTGCAAGATTTCCACACCAGAAGCGATGACTGTATATATTGGGCGACAGAAGCAGAATTGCATCCCGGAGCATTTGTCCATTCTATGCCTGCCTGTTTGCAATACTCTGTATCAATGTGATCGAAACCTATGGTTGCCGTTGCTATGAATTTCACTCGACTACCTTCCAATAAATTCCGGTTGCAGTGTGTGCGGGTACGGACGATAAGTGCGTCTGCATCCCGTACGAGCTCCGGAGTAAAATCTTTCCCCGGTACATAAACCACCTCATCGGCTATTCTCTGAATCGCCTCTTTTATAAATGGTATTTTATTGTCGATAATAATTTTCATATACAATTCATCTTTAATACCCACAAAGGTAACAAATAAAAAAGTAAGAAACGGTTGCTTGTCTGAAAAATATTACATAGATTTGCCCTATTATATATCTATAGCTAGTTAAGATTATGACATTTAGTAACCTTTGCAACGAGATTTTTTGGAAATCGACAACAGATTACCATGTAACGGATAGTGTGGATGCTCCGATGAACAATCCTTACGAGTTGAAAACTATTGAGTATTATTTATATCTAAAGAACTGGATTGATGCTGTGCAATGGCATTTTGAGGATATTATCCGTGACCCGCAGATTGATCCGGTAGAAGCATTGGCTTTGAAAAGAAGAATTGATAAATCAAATCAGGATCGTACAGACTTGGTGGAACTAATTGATAGCTACTTCTTAGACAAATACAAAGAAGTAAAACCTCTTTCTGACGCAACGATCAATACGGAAAGTCCTGCATGGGCTATTGACCGCTTGTCAATTCTTGCATTGAAAATTTACCACATGCAGCAGGAAGTGGAACGTACGGATACTACAGAGGAACACCGTCTTCAATGTCAGACTAAGCTGAATATCCTGCTGGAACAACGTAAAGACCTCTCTGCGGCTATTGAGCAGTTATTGGCTGATATCGAAGCCGGGAGAAAATATATGAAAGTATATAAACAGATGAAAATGTATAATGACCCGGCATTGAATCCGGTGCTTTATGCAAAAAAATAACGAATGGCGCGTATTCTCATTATTCGTTTTTCAGCTCTTGGCGATGTAGCCATGACAATACCGGTAATACATTCGCTGGCTGTGCAATACCCGCAGCACGAAATAACAGTGTTAAGTCGTGCTGTATGGCAGCCGCTCTTTCAGGGGCTGCCTACGAATGTAGGTTTTGTCGGAGCTGACTTAACAGGCAAACACAAGGGGCTTTGGGGCTTGAATAGCCTCTATTCGGAGTTGAAAGCGATGCATTTTGATTACATTGCTGATTTTCATCATGTGCTTCGTTCCAAATATTTATGTCTGCGATTTCGTCTTGCCAATAAACCGGTAGCTTCCATATGTAAGGGAAGGGCCGGTAAAAAGAAACTGGTTCGTCGTCACGATAAGGTGATGGAGAATCAGAAGAGTTCTTTTCGCCGTTATGCCGATGTGCTTGAGAAGCTCGGTTTGCCGGTTTTATTAAATTTCTCTTCTATTTATGGCGAAGGAAAAGGCAACTTTGCAGAGATAGAGCCAGTCACAGGACCTAAGGAAGGTCAAAAATGGATTGGTATAGCCCCTTTTGCCAAACACAGAGGTAAGATTTATCCGTTAGAGTTGCAGGAGCAGGTTATAGCACATTTTGCGGCTAACCCACAAGTGAAAGTTTTTCTTTTTGGAGGTGGTAAAAGCGAGCAGGAAGTGTTTGACGCATGGATTGCTAAATATCCTTCTGTTGTTTCAATGATCGGTAAACTGAATATGCGTACCGAGCTGAATCTGATGAGCCATTTAGATGTGATGCTTTCAATGGATTCTGCCAATATGCATTTGGCGTCCTTGGTCAATATTCCGGTTGTTTCTATTTGGGGGGCCACTCATCCTTATGCCGGTTTTATGGGCTGGAAGCAATTGCCGGTTAATACCGTGCAACTTGATTTGTCATGCCGTCCCTGCTCTGTATATGGACAGAAGCCTTGTTGGCGTGGTGATTATGCCTGTTTAAGAGATATAAAGCCGGAACAGGTTATTGCAAAAATAGAAGGGATTGTAGGTTGATATTTGCAGGAATTCAATTTAGTTGTTTTTGAGCCGAAAGAGTGTAGAATCAAATAATGATGGAAAAAGAGATACAACGAAAGAAAAAGGTACTGATAGATCTTACGAATTATGGTAGTCTAACAGCTGGTTTCGGACAGATTGCGGCCAACTATGCGGCCGCTTTTTCGTCTATGCCGATAGAGGATCTTCATTTTGTATATTTGTTGAGACAGAAATATATGCAGGAATTTGGCCCGAATGTGACTTCTGTTCCGGTACGTCGTATCAATAAGTTTTTTCCTTTTACCCTTCCTAAAGTAGATGTATGGCATGCGGTGAATCAGCAGCGGAAGTTGTTGCGTATTGCCGGTGGTACAAAGTTTATCTTTACTATACATGACTTTAATTTCTTAACGGAGAAAAAGCCTTGGAAGGCTAAAATGTATCTTCGTCGGATGCAGAATAAGGTCAATAAGGCAGCAGTAGTCACAACGATTTCTCATTATGTCGCAGATGTCATTCGTCAACATATAGATTTGAAGGGGAAAGAGATCCGGGTCATCTATAATGGGGTGGAGAGGATCGATATGTTGGAAGGCACCCAGCCGTCTTTTGCGACGGGACGTCCTTTCTTTTTTACGATTGGACAGATCCGTAGGAAAAAGAATTTCCATCTCTTGGTTGACGTAATGCGCCATTTCCCGGAATATGATTTGTATATTTGTGGAGATGCCCATTTCGCTTATGCTGAAGAAGTGCGTAATCTGATTCGTGAGAAGCAAGTCACTAATGTGTTTTTGACAGATGTAATCACTCAAAGTGAAAAGATATGGTTGTATCGGAACTGTGAGGCGTTCCTGTTTCCTAGTGAAGGAGAAGGTTTTGGACTCCCTGTGGTGGAAGCTATGCAGTTTGGAAAGGCTGTATTTGCAGCTAATCGCACTAGTTTGCCGGAAGTTTGTAATGGACACGCCATCATGTGGGAGCATTTGGATACAGAATCTATGGTGCAAAGTATCCGGGAGCATTTGCCTGATTTCTATAAAGATGAGGAACGCTTGGCCAGAATGAAAGAACATGCAGCTTCATTCAGTTATGAGAAGCATATACAAGCTTATCTTGATTTATATCACGAGTTAGCCCAATTGTCTTAATGTCGAAGTTAATTGATTGTATACCTTTTCCGGGGTAATTAATGCAAAACGTTCTTCATAAGTTAATGTTGCTTGTTGTTCCGGCGGAAGAATATCGTCGGGACTAATACCTCGGGCAAGTACGGAATTTGTAGGTAACCACATTGATTTAGAGGCGCTTGGCGAATAAATAGCGAATGAAGGAATTTCGAGGGCTTGCGCAATGTGTCGGGCTCCTCCTTCGTTTCCGAAATAAAACGAGCAGTTGGCGCAAAGTGCTGCCAGTTGTCGTAATGAAGAGGCTTGTATATCAATCTTGATGCGTTCCGGACATCCCAATTCCTTGTAGATATTTCTTGCATCTTCTTCTTCATACCCCGGTGCATAGTTGAAGATCATTTGTATGTCCTTGTATTCTTCCAATATTCTTTTAAGTGTGGTTATCATAAACTCCGTATTCCATTTTTTATGGAGGAGCTTGGTGGTGACTCCTATTAGGAATACAGGGCGCGCGAAATCTATCCCCTCCTTTTCCATATAATATCGAAAGTCTTTTTTCTCCTGGTCAGTGAGGTATAACCTGAATTCTTTTGTATATTGAATAGGCTTGATTTTCTCTAATGGCGCTGCAAGCAATAGGTTGCGTTCTACCATATCAGTTGTTAGACTATTGCTGTAAGTGTCTGTCCGATAATTTAATAGAAACCGTGTGTATCCCTTGATACGCCCTATCCGGAAAGGGGTTTTTAATGAAAAAAGAGAGAAAAAAAGAGTCCGGATCGTAGAACGCATATCGATGATGACATCGTATTTGTTTTGATGCGTCACTTGCCATACTTTTTTTATATAAGCAGTGAATGGTTTATTCTCATTCTTGTCAAATGTAATAACCTTATCTATGTCCGGGTGACCCTCATAGAGCGATGCTATATTTTTATTCAGCACAAAGTGTATTTCTGCATCGGGAAAACTTTTTTTCAGCGTACTGCACAATGCAACAGCCAGAATAGAGTCCCCTATTTGTCTAAATCGAATAATCAGAATTTTTTTGATTGGTTTCATGCTTGACTTCTTTATGCTTTTTATCGTGCAAACATAGCTAAAAAAAAGCATTTATGTCTAAATATAAATGAAAAGAAAAAAGAAAAAACGACTAAAGTTGTTCGCAACAGTACTTATATGTATAGAGAGTTAGCCAATCTTTGTGAGAAAAGAAAAAAATATAGTCGGAATATGCCTTAATTTCTTTATCTTTGCTCCATCTTTGTAATTAGTATTATATAGGAGAGTGTAATGAGAGTGATTGTAAATCCCAAGTACGCGCATCTGCAGAAGGAGATAGAAGAAATTCCAAGGTCCTTCCAGGAAAAAGGAGATGTGGTGTACGATGGGCGTAATGTTTTAAAACGAATTGGCTTAGGCAGCATTGATGTTGTGGTGAAGAGCTTTAAGAAGCCTCACATCATCAATCGTGTTGTATATTCGTTTTTCCGGCAATCAAAAGCAGAGCGTTCCTATATTTACTCTATGGAAATTCAACAACATGGCTTTGACACTCCGGAGCCAGTTGCTATGATCGAACAATTCCAGAGTGGCCTTCTTTCACATAGCTATTACATTTGTTGTTATGATGGTGGCGAAACAGTCCGTTCCCTGATGGATGGGAAAGTGGAAGGAAATGAAGATAAACTTTCTGCTTTTGCGCGCTACACGGCTGCTTTGCATCAGGCAGGTATCCTGCATTTGGACTATTCGCCCGGCAATATATTGATCCATCAGAATGATGCGAATGAATATAGTTTTTCCCTGGTCGACGTGAATCGCATGCAGTTACTATCGGATATTGATTGTGATACTGTGTGCCGTAATATGTGTCGTTTATGCATCTCTCGTGAAGTGCTGACTTATATAATGACAGAATACGCTTCTTTGAGGGGATGGGATGTAGAATCTACTGTCAGTCTGGCTCTTCGTTATAGCGATCAGTTCTTTACTCATTATATTTATCGTCGTGCGGCGCGAAAAGAACAAGAAAGGCATATCGTATCCCTGATTTTATTCTTCCGTTTGTACCGTTCCGTACGTAAGTTCTTTTCCTGGGAACCGCATATCTCACGTTTCTTATTGAAAAAAGAAAAGCGCATTTATGATACATACTTGTGTAAGTATGACTATTGCGAATTGCTTTCTGCTGATTATCAATGATTAACTCTTACTTCCGCGCATGACTACACTGCGGATTTTATGCCTGAAAAAACCTTTCTGATTGGTATATGTGCAGTTATGCTTATCCAAAAATGCAGAAATGACTGCTTCGTCATCATGTAGATGGTATGTGCAAATTGCAAAATCCAACTTCTGGCAATTCTGAAATAAGTTCTTGCATCCGGCCAATGCATGCCGTTCAGCTCCTTCGATATCCATTTTTAGAAATAGATGCTCATCCGTTTGATTGTTGAAGAAGTCATCCAGGGTTTGTTCTCTTGAAGAGTTATGGTCGCTTACATACTTTTGGACAATCGTAACTTTATCTTGCCATGGCTCAAAGGTCGCTCTGATGGCCTCCAACCATTGTTCGTCCTGTTCAAACAGGTAAACATGTTTAGCTTCTTCGATGATTTCCAATGAAGAATATCCTTCGGCGCAACCAACATCCACAAATACCTTTCCTGTCACTTCTTTAACGCTGTTGAAGTAATGGTGCGGTGAACGCCTGTCTTGTTCCATGCTCAAAGCCCTGTAATATTTTTGAATTTTCCTGGCCGGAGTGCTCTTTCTGAAATAGAGCCGTTTCTCTTCTTTTTGAACATAGTATAAACCTTTCTCCTCGTCTTTCTGTACGTCAACGGGCATATTTGCATATTCATCTTTGAATTCATACAGGTGTCTTGAATATCCATGTTCTTTAATATATTCATAGTATTTCAGATAAGGAGAGCCGGGCTTATATCCTTTCATGAAATAATATGGGAGAGTGCCATATATAAATTTCTTTATTGTGTGTTTAAGTATGTTCATCTCATTAATTTCTTGTAGATGTTTAAGATCTCTTCCGCTTGCTTTTCTTCAGAGAATCTTTTGGCAAATATTTGCCCTTTTTCAATCATTACTTTCTTTCTTTCAGGGTCAGAGTATATCTGTTTGAAAGCATTGGCCATTCCTTTGATATCGTCGGGATGTATATAGATTGAGTCGGGACCTCCGGCTTCTTCCAGGCAAGAACCTGTTGCGGCTACTACCGGAATTCCGGAGTATAAAGCTTCTATAATGGGGATGCCAAAGCCTTCAAAGCGTGAAGGATATACAAAAATTTCAGCTAGCTGATAAAAAGTCGGCAGATCATCAAAAGGAACATTGCTGATGATGTGCACTCTTTCTTCCAGCTTATTCTCCTTAATAAAACGTTCAATCTTATCAGTGTATTCTGTATGGCGTCCTACAATGACAAGATGAATTTGTTCAGGAAGCATCGTCAGTGCTTGTACCGCCGAAAGGGCATTCTTTCGTTCTTCAATACTTCCTACGTTGAGGATATAGTGTTCCGGTAGCTGATATTTAGCTCGGACTTCTCTTTTTTTCTCTTCTGTTACAGGGTGCGTGAATGAAGTATCACATCCCTGATAAACAACTTCTATCTTATCGGCAGGAATCCCGAAATACTCAATAATATCACGTTTGGTACATTCGCTGATAGCAATGATTCTATCCGCATTTTCGCAGGCTTTGCGGAATTTGTATGTATATATATTCCTGTCGATCGAATGATAGTATTGTGGGTATCGCAGAAATATCAAATCGTGGATTGTTACGATACTTTTTACCTTACTTTTATGGATATTCAGGGGTAATTCATTGCTAAGTCCGTGAAAAATATCAATTCTTTCTTTTTCCAATTGGCGGGTGACTCCCAACACTCGCCATAACGAACTTAACTTTTTCCAGAAAGAAGTAGTGGGGTAAGAAAGCTGTAGTTGCCGATATTGCTTCGTTAATTTGTTCAGCCTTTTATTTTCCCGTTTCTTAGGGGCATACAATACATATTCATTCTCCGGATAGAATTGGCATAGAATATCCACTATATAGCGGCTATAATTACCCAAACCGGTGAAATTCTGTACTGCACGTTTTCCGTCAAAACCTATTCTCATTTCTACTTCTTACCTTTATGTGATTATAGTTAGACTTCAAACTCCCGATAAGGTTTATTCAGGTCTAAATAATGGAAATTGTGTTGTCTTTGCCCACTTTGTTTAGGTATGGTCATGTAATCTCCGTATTTCTGTGACAGATAGACATCGTATTTCTGTACTCCCCATACTTCTTCATTTTCAAATAAGATTGGAGTAGGGGTACCCAGAATATCTTTAGACATGATTCCTTTCATTCCGTCATCATAATCACAGACCAATGTGGATTGGTCGAAATCATACTTTTTCATTACTTTCCTGATACTTTCCTGTGCTCCGGTAAGGGTAAAAAGCTTTCTGCATAATAGCGGTATCCATGAACTGGGGCCTTTTCCATGCTTGTATGGATCGCGATGAATCAGATAAAGTACACGTTTGTAGAATTCGTACTTTGCAAAATGCATTCTTTGCGCCATGCGGCTCTCCGGAACTCCGTCCAGTGGGAATATATCAATATATACGCCTCCCAAATATTTGAGATGCATACGTTCAATTAGAGTGGTATCGGCATCCTGTACTTTTGCGAATGGAAGAGGATATTCCTTGTCGTTTTCAGCACATACAGCTTCGTATGGTTTCGGTAACCATTCTTTGGCATTAGCCATTAATAAATCATAATCGGCTCTTGGCATGCCGATATCCAGATCATCATCCCAAGGGATAAATCCTTTGTGGCGGACGGCTCCCAGCATGGTGCCTGCCATGATGTAATATCGCAGATTATGTTCTTTGCAAACTTTGTCAACAGCTAATAAATTCTTTAATATGCGAAGCTGTAGAGGGCGGATATCGTAATTTGCCATTTCTATATGAATTTGATTAATAAAGACTGGCTGGAATCAGCTTCTGTGCCTGTTGAAAGTCCTCTACGGTGTCCAGTTCGGCCGAGAAGAACTCGGTGGTATCCATGACGTAAAAGCTATATCCTTGCGGAATCAGTCGCTCAAAAGCCCGTTCGTAGAATATATTGTCCAGTCCTTCAGTGGTAATCATAATGTCCAGTTCCCGGAATAGAGCTTTGGTGTATTCAGCTGACATCTTTTCGATACCGATAGACTCTCCGATAGCATCGGATATAGAACAGACTTTGCTGATTTCAACAACCTTTTGTGCATCGTCTACGATAACTTTTATTTCTTCCGCTCCAAGCTCATGGCGATTCAGTGCCAATATGTCGTCCTTATCCGAGTGAAGCAGTTTTTCTACAATTTGAGGATCAAAAACAATGTCGCTGTCTAATAACAATATTTCTTCCCCGTCTGTATACGGTCGGGTAAGCCATAATGAATAGATATTGTTGGTTGATTCATATCTGTCATTATAGATGAAAGTAATATTTTGGACTGGATAACGTGCCTGCAGAAAATCAACGATTTGTTGCTGGCGATACCCCGTGACGATAATGAATTCGTTGAATCCATTTTGTATCAGAGCATCAAAAGCCCTTTCCAGTAGGCATCGTTCTCCTATCTTGAGGAGGCATTTGGGCGTTGTATCGGTCAGCGGGCGTAAGCGTGACGCTATTCCTGCGGCTAATATTACTGCTTTCATTTGGAGGCGATTTCTTTAATTGTATCTATAACGATCCGGTTTTGCTCTGGACGTCCCAATGTGATACGCAAATGAGTGTTGATATCCGGTTCATTCATAAACTTCACTTTATAACTCTGTTCGGCAAAAGCCTTTTGTAAAGCCTCTTTTAGCTCTATCGGGTATTTGATTAAAATGAAATTGGCAACCGATTCATATACTTTGAATCCGGGTAACACGCCGATTTCCTTTTCGTAGCGCTCACGGTCTTCGTTCATCAGTTTGGCGATATTGCGGTAGTGTGCGTCCGATTTAAGAGCTGCAATGGCGATATCTTCGGATATTCGGTTGTATCCCAGATATTTATTGCTATATCTGCTGAATTTTTCCAGTTCCTTACTCATAAATCCGAATCCCATACGTAAACCGGGCAATCCATAAAATTTAGATAAGGTACGGGAAATAATCAAATTCGGATATTTATTAACCAGTTTTTTGATATAACTGGTATCAGTTGAAACAAAAGAAGCGTATGCCTCGTCTATCAGTACCACTGTTTGGCTGGGTACTTCTGCAAGCAGTTCATCCAGTTCTTTCGGAGTTAAACCGTTGCCGGTAGGGTTATTGGGAGAAGCCAGTAAAAGAATCTTCGGATTCTCTTTCTGAATCATATCTTTCAGCGTCTCAAAGTCATATTTAAAAGTGTTTCCGTCTTCGTAAAGAGGATATTGCAAAGTATGGCCATTCACCTCATCTGCAATTGATTTATAATACCACCATGAGAACTTGGGAATCAACATCGTTTTGTTTCCATCTTCTTGAGTCAGGAAGTAATGAACGGCTTGCTTCAGGATATCTTCTCCGCCGTAGCCTAGCAGGACTTGTGTTTCATCTATATCATATAATTCGGATAAGAAAACAGATAATATACTTTTCTTTCCTTCATCATAAATGCGGGTATAAAAACAAAGTTTATTTATATCGAAGTTTTTTAAAGCTTCTACTACTTCTTTTGATGGACTGTAGTTAAATTCGTTTCGATCTAAAAAGTTCAAATTCTTTTCCATATTAGTTTTGTATGATTCCTTTATCGCACCAGGTTAGTTTCCTGACTTTTGTTTCGTTCAAAATACTGCGGTTGTTGTTTAGATTATCTGTTCCGTGTAGTTCATGATGAAGATGGAACACGATTCCCGCAAATTTGATGGTACGCTTGCGTACACCGCTGTTGATAAGACGGCATACTAATTCATGATCTTCACTTCCCCATCCGGTTATAGCTTCATTGTACCCATTGACTTTTAACAAATCCTCTTTCCAAAAAGCCATATTGCATCCTCTCGAGTAAGAAACATCCCATTGACGATAATGTTGAAGTAGTGGACTCAACCAAGGTAAATGTACTCCGTTGATTGTATTTTTAGTACCTTTGTCGTGAATGGAAATGATGCAGTTTTTTTCTGCTAACATTTTTCTCGTTAAGCCTTCCCGGATTAATACACGGCTACCAGTTACGAAACTACCTCTTTTGGCAAAACGTACATGATCTTTGACGAAATCTTTGTGTAAGACGATATCTCCGTCAATTTGTATAATATATTCTTTAGATGCTTTCGCAATAGCTTTGTTGCGGATGGAGGCTAGTCTGAAGCCTAGATCCTCATGCCAGACATGAATAATGGGAACTTCGGAGGAAGCAGCCAATTGATGAATTAGCTCTCTTGTGTCTTCTTTAGAACCATCATCAGCAATGATAATTTCATCAGGAAGGAGAGATTGACGTAGCACGCTTTTAACGCATAATTCTAATGCGTCGCTTCTATTATAGGTGGATATAATTAGCGATGTACTTATGTTGCTCGCCATTGGTTTATTCATATAATTATTACTAAGTTAGTTAAATAGTTAAGGGGGCTTGTACTAAAATTCTACAAATGTATACATTTTATTTGGTTGTGACAAGCGTTAAAGGCTTTTTTGCTAAACATTAGAGGGTTAGCGTCTTTTTTAAGAATAATATCTGTATCTTTGCTATCAGTTTGTTATAATAACTAAGATAAATAGTGTATTTGTAATGGAAAATCATCCGGTGGAAGTTAGCGTAATCATCCCTAATTATAACTATGCTCGTTTTTTACAACAACGTATTGAGTCGGTATTGGCACAAACATATACGGATTATGAGATTATATTATTGGATGATGCTTCAACCGATGATAGTGTGTCTATTTTAAATCATTATAAAACAAATTCTCGTGTTGCTCATTTGGAGATTAATTCAGTCAATACAGGGAGTCCTTTTGCTCAATGGCAAAAAGGAATAAGTTTGTCTCGTGGAAAATATATATGGATTGCCGAGAGTGATGATGCAGCTGATGCTTCTTTTTTGGAGAAAGCTGTTTCTGTTTTGAATCAATATCCTCATGCTTCTTTCTGTTTTTTAGGTTCATACTGTATAGACGAGAACGGGAATAAACTATCTACAGATTTTGACCGTTGGACTTCAAAACAATTGCGTCGCCCTTGCAATATGGGTGTCTTTAATGGTGAAGATTATATAAAACATAATCTTTATTGGCGCAATTATATTTACAATGCTAGTGGCGTTGTTTTTCGTAAACAATGTTTTGAGCAAATAAAAGACTTGTCTTGCTTTTCAATGCGATATAGTGGTGATTGGCTTTTTTGGATAGAGATGGCGAGACAAGGGAGTGTTGTTGAGTTGTATGAAAAGCTAAACCTGTTTCGATTGCATTCAACAAGTACAACTGTTGAGGGTAACGCTTCAGGTAATGCGATTCTTGAAGATATTCAAGTAGTACATTATGTTGAATCATTTTCTTATCCAATAGAGTGTTATAAGCGTTTGATGCGGCATGGAATGCTTTATAAAAATGTAAAGCGTGCAAAAGTTGAACCGAAAATGAGATTGTTGTTGTTTGAAAAGCTGAAAGGATGTTTTGGAACAAGTGTGTGGACATATAGATGGGAACGGTTTAATAAATACATGAGTTTTTTGAATCCATGGCAACCAACAAGAGATAGAGAGAGGTTGTAATTAATTGTAACGTGTAAAGAAAGATATGGTTGACAAAAGAATTATAGCATTTTATTTGCCGCAATATCATCCATTTTCAGAAAATGACGAATGGTGGGGCAAAGGATTTACTGAGTGGAGAAATGTAGTTAAGGCTAAACCTCTTTATCGTGGTCATTATCAACCGCATTTACCCGCAGATTTAGGTTTCTATGATTTGCGTATTCCAGAAGTTCGTGAGCAGCAAGCTGATATGGCTAGAACATACGGAGTTAATGGTTTTTGTTATTATCATTATTGGTTTAATGGTCGTCAATTAATGGAAAGGCCATTAAAAGAAATACTATCTTCTGGTAAACCTGATTTCCCATTTATGCTTTGTTGGGCTAATGAGAACTGGACTAGGGCATGGGATGGTGGAAGTCGGCATGTTTTGATTGCCCAGAATTACTCAGAAGAGGATGATCGTGCACATATTCGTTATCTGTTAGAGAATGTTTTTAGTGATTCTCGGTATATAAGAGTGGATGGTAAGCCTGTGTTTTTGATTTATCGTTCCATGCTTTTCCCAAATATGAAAGAGACCATTCGGGTATGGCGGGAAGAAGCTGCTAATAAAGGAGTTGAATTATATTTATGTCGTGTTGAAACTATGGATTGTTATGGTGAGGAATATCTTCAAGATGGTTTTGATGCTGCTGTAGAGTTTCAACCTTTCACTCATCAAATGAATGATTTTCAAAGGAAGAGGAACCCATTGAGGAAGTTTGCTTATAATATAAATCGTCATCTTTTTAATACATGTAAGAAGAAAAAAATTGATTATTCTGAATATGTAGATTATGCATGCAAAACTCCATTCTCTAATTATAAGATGTATCCAGGGGTTACTCCGATGTGGGATAATACTTCCCGAAGAAAGCAGAAAATGTTTATTTTAGATAAGAGTACTCCAGAGAAATACGGTGAGTGGCTATATTCGGTTATGAATAAATTTGTGCCTTATAGTAAAGACGAAAATTTTGTTTTTGTTAATGCTTGGAATGAATGGGCAGAAGGTAATCACTTGGAACCCGACTTAAAATGGGGACTTCGTTATCTGGAAGAAACTAAAAAAGTAGTCCAAACCATTGCAAATGAATGATATTGTATCATATATTTGTAATCATATTTATTAGTAATTCAAAGTCCGATTGTTGTTTTTGAGTGATAGCTTGATATCTAATAATTGCTAGTTCTTTGTAGTCTTGGTAATTGTCTTTGAGGCTTTTCAGTTTCATAAAAAGATCATTTTTATAAAAAGGAGAAAACATTAATGCGCTATTGGATAAAATCGATGGCATTGAGCATACATTAGATGAAAGAACTGGGACCTGATACCCCATAGCTTCTAAAGGCGGATAACCAAATCCTTCTTGGAGTGATGGAAATATTAAGGCATACGCATGTTTATAGGTGTTCCCTAAGTCTGATGAGGATAATAGTGGAAGATTGATGTGCTGTGGAAAAAGTTTTTCTCCCCCCCCTGTGGTTACAAGGTGGAAGTCCTCATCTATAAGGAAACGTTGGAATACGTCTAATACGAATTTGGCATTTTTATCTTTACGATGGATATTTAGTAATAGGAAATAAGGCTTATGAGTGAGTAGAAATTTTTTTAAGTCTTCATTTTCTATATTATTTTTGATAGGAATATTTCTCATCGGAGGATATAGGACAGCTATATTCTTAGATGATAATTGAGGAAAATAATATAAAATACTGTTCTTGGAGTAATCGGAAACTGTGATGATATTAACATTGCTTTGTTCGCAGAAGTGAATTAAAGTATGATAATTATCAAATGGTGATTTTTTGTCTTTCTTTGGAAATAGTTTTAAATAAAAGCGTTTTTCCTTTTTCCATATAAATGATATTTTATTGTCGTAACTTTCAATATCGCCGATGTCATGAATGGTAATTGTTGTTTTGCATTTAATATTTTCGAGTGAGTAGTTGGAATAACGCTGTGCTATACCGATGAAAAATGAGTCTATATGTTCTTGCTCTATAATGCTATTTATATCTTTGAAATCTCTGATGTTTATAACTTTATGTAGGTTTTTCTGATAGTAAATGAATTCTCTTTCAATAAAAGAGAGGTTTGAATCATATAAACCTATAACTTGGATGTTTTTTAGTTTAATGAGCTCCTCAAGTACTCTAAAGGTAAATTCGGCACCTCCATTTATGCAACCTTGGATTGAAATGATATCAAATAGAATTTTTGTCATTGTGGGTATGCTTTTTATGAAGTGAAATATTTCTAATAAGTTTTTCGTTTCTAGAACAAAGATAATCATAAAAAATAGGAGACGATGCGTTTTTATAAAAATTAGTAAAAAAGTACATTGAGACTGATTTTATATCTATCTTTGTTGTATTCATTAATAGATAATTTTTGCATGGAGAATAATTATTTGATAAGTGTTATTATTCCTGTACATAATACTGCAGGCTATTTGCGTAAATGTGTAGAGTCTGTTCGCAATCAATCTTTAAAATCAATTGAAATCATATTAGTGGAGAATTTGTCATCAGATAACTCCGCTGAAATCTGTGATGAATATGTAAGACTAGATAAACGGATTAGAGTATTGCATCTTCAAGAAGCAGGATTGTCAATAGCTCGCAATGCAGGTCTTAAAATAGCTTCTGCCCCTTATGTCGGTTTCATTGATAGTGATGATTTTGTAGAGCCGACTATGTTCCAGGAGATGCTGGATGCTCTTGTAAATTATGAAGCCGATTTTGTATATTGTAATTATGTGTTTGATTATGAAGGAAAAGAAAGCATTTATCCTTTTAGGGATTCAGGCTTAGTAGAAATATACCCTCTGAGGGATTTTCTTAGAGATATGATGTGGGAGAAAATAAGTTGTTCTTTCTGTACAAAACTATTTAGAAAGGATTTTTTTGATACTCACGAGTTTCCTGTTGGTAGATTGTATGAAGATCGTCTTGTTATGCATGAGTGGGTGTTGGCTTGTAATAGGATTGTGTGGCTGGATAAATCATTTTACCACTATGTAGAGCGCTTCGATAGTATCTGCCATACCATTGTTCCAATTAATCGTTATCATTTTTTCTTATCTCAGTATGAAAGGTTGGAATTTATAAATCAGCATTCTTTATTTGAAGGAAAAGAACTTTATGATGTGCGAACTATGATTATCAGAATTTGCTTGTCTATATTTAAGGAAATCATGTTGCGAGTAAAGCCATCTGACTTCCGTGAACCATTCGAAGATATGCGGCAGAAATTTAAAAAAATACTTTCATTGAAAGAAGGAGAAATAGATGTCCGTTGTCGTAAAAGAATGAAAGGAATTGTCTATAATTGGCCTATTTACAATTTGATACATTTTGCTTTTAAAAGAAAGAAATACTCGTTAATTATCTTATAGTATGTGAAGTAAATTCTATTTTTAATCATCATAGGTACAAAATGTATTTAATGATATTATATTTGCAAACATTGTAGAATTATACTTTAGGAACTGAATGTATTCAGTATGACTAGGATGTGTCTATATAACTAATATGAATAAATTGAAATAAATGAAGAATATAATTTGTGGTATTGATGATAAGTATTACCAGCATTGTGGTGCTATGTTGGTTTCTTTATTTAAGCATAATGACGATACTTTTCATGTCTATATATTGTCTTTAGAGCTCACGGGCGAACATAAGAAGTTGTTGAAGGAACTTGTGGAGTCATATCAGAACCATGTATATATCATTGATATAGATAGGAAGCTGATAGAGAATTTCCCCATGAAAGACACTGATTATCCTTCTTTGGCAACCTATTTACGCTTATTTATTCCTCAATTATTGCCTTTGAATGTTGAAAAGGCTTTATATATTGACTCGGATATTATATTTAATGGGGATATTTCTGATTTATATAATTGTGATATAGCTAATTATGCCTTAGCTGGTATGGAAGATGCTCCTCATCGACAACCTGAAAGATTAGGATATCCCATTGAAGATTTGTATTTCAATGCTGGTTTTCTATTATTAAATATTAAATATCTGCGAGATATAAACTTTGTAGATATGGCATTGTCATATATTCGTGATTGTCATCACAAGATTGTTTTGCATGATCAGGATGTGCTTAATGCACTTCTGCATGGGCGTGTTCGTTTTGTTCCTATAAAATGGAATATGTTGGATTGTTTTTACAAAAATCCTCCCTTTATCTCAGAAAAACATAAATCAGAATTGGGTACAAGTCGTAAGTCTCCGGTCACTATTCATTTTTCAGGACCGTTGAAACCATGGCATCATGGTTGTTTGCATCCATTAAGAGAGGAATATTTTAAATATTCCAAACTGATACCATGGGGGTGTATAAAGAAACAATATGGCTATGTTTTTACAGTATATAGATTTCCTGTAAGTTTATTTGTTTGGTTAGGTGCTACACCTGAAAGAGCTATTAAAATAAGTCGCAAACTTGGTTTTAAAATGAGAGAAAAATGATACCTAAAGTAATTCATTATTGTTGGTTGAGTAATGATCCTTATCCTGAAGGAATTCAAGCCTGTATTTATAGTTGGAAGAAGTATTTGCCTGATTATGAATTTAAATTGTGGAATTTCTCGTGTTTTGATATTGAATCTTCTTTATGGGTAAAAACGGCTTTTTATGCTGGTAAGTATGCCTTTGCGGCTGATTATATTCGTGCATATGCATTGTATAATTATGGAGGTATTTATTTAGATTGTGATGTTGAAGTGTTGAAATCTTTTAACGATTTATTACATCTTCCTTATTTTATAGGAGAAGAAAGGAGTGATGATTTTGCTATTGAGGCAGCGGTTGTTGGATTTGAAAAAGGACACCTGCTATTTAAAAATATGCTAGACTATTATCAAGATAGACCATTTTATATTAAAGGTCAACCGGGAGCCATTAATAATTGGGATTTTGATATTTTAACCATGCCTATTATTGTTCTGGATCAAATAAACAAACATTTCCAGCTAAAAAGAATCCAGACAAAAGAAGAGTTTGATTTTAATCCGAATGTATTTTGTGTCTTTCCGGCGGATTACTTCAGCCCGAAATCATGGAAGACTAAAGACCTTCGCTTGACATCACGTTCTTATTCTATTCATCATTTCACGGGCTCATGGATAAAGGACTCAAAAGCTAAATTGAGACGCTTTCGATGGCTTCGCTTTTTAGGCTTATTTTGTAAAAAGTATCGTATGAGGTGATACTCTTAGATTTTATTCAATTCACCGTTTTGGGGGCTTTTGTTATTAGAGTATCGTCTGTTATTTTTAATATGAGTTAGTTGATACTATAAAGTCAACTAACTCTTTTGTTTTTTTTGTAAGCTATAATTGATGGATGAAAATAAATTCTGTAACCAAAGTTTTACGTGCTTTCGATAAAATCTTCGTTTTTCTCGCCGTATTCTGGAAGTTGTATATTTATTGTTTATGAGTTTAGCATAATGCATTGCTTTTATGTAATTTCCTGAATTTTTATAGTCGCTATATAATGCATAGTAATATTCATTTAAAGCATGATAATATAGATTAGTAGGTGATAGGTTGAATTTTTGGATAAAAAAAGAGGTGATATCAATAGTTGATAGAATAAACTTTTCATTCTTTTCTATATCTTTAGAATGACTGGCTGATTCTTCAAGTACTCGATATACGCTTGTAATATCTGGGAAGAATTTTATTTTATAATGATATCCTATCCATAACCACATGGGATAGTCTCCCATAAGCCATTTTCTTTTTTGTGGCTCTATGTCATCAATATATTCCATCATGGCTTTTGTTCTTATACAAGTCGTTAAAGTAGATATTCGGTTATATGCCAGTAGATCATCATATCCTCTATACTCTGATCCAAACAAATTCTCTTCTATTTTATTTTTGTCTTGGTTGTATATTTTGCTGAGTGTATAAACCATTCCATATTCAGGATTTTTTTCTAAAAAATCCACTTGCTTTTGAAGTTTGAGTGGATCTGTCCAATAATCGTCTCCTTCACATAGTGCAACATATTTTCCTTGAATCGCTTGGTTTACAATTCGTGCTAATGAGCCATCGTGCTTCGAATACTGATTTTCTGTTTCTAGAATAGCATGAATGTTAGGATACTTTTCGGCATATTCACGAATTATATTCGCAGTTTTATCAGTAGAAGCATCATCATGCACTATTATTTCGAATGGAAAATTAGTTTGTTGCATAACAAATCCATCTAAACACTGGCGAATATATTGTTCCTGGTTATAAGCTAAGCATCTGATACTGGCAAGTGGAAGTACGTTTGTCATTTTCTTTGTGAATAATTATTTAGTGTAGTCTTTGCTTTCGCCCCACAACTTTTTGAATGGCTGAACCTCCATATCTTTTTTGAAATCGAGTAAATACTCTTTCCAGTTATATTGAGGGGTGTATTTTAATTGTTCCATTGTTTTGCGGATATCCAGAACGAATTGTTGTGAACTTTTCTTCTCGGGACAATATATGATAGGAGATGGGTGTTCTTTTGGAGAGAATACTTCTACTATTCCCTGAATTCGTTCTTTCAAGGTTGATCCACCGCTTCCTGCATTGTAAATGCCGCCATCAAGAGGCGATTCTACGCACTTTTCTATTATTTGTAAGAAGTCCTTGACGTAGATGGTCTCTAGTAGACGTTCGGGATCTCCCCATATCTCGATCGTTTCCCCTTTTATTGCTTGTTCTATCAGGTAACGGTCCGAAATAAGGCACTTTATCCCATCTGTGTAAGTATATGGATTGGGATGAAACATGTATATACGAGGAAGCCGCAAAATAAAGCGTTTAATTCCATATGTTTGGTAATAATGCTCAATTAAATCTACTGCTGCCATTTTAGCTATAACATATATAGCATGATCTCCTGTCATTGGTGCTTTGCGAATAGCATCAGGGGATATAGGGGCTTTACTGCCAAATAAATAACTTATATCAAATAAAGATTGAGGAAATATAATTTTGGTAGCACCACATTTGCGAGTGTATTCTAAAACATTAAGAGTTCCTTTGACAATAGAGTCTATGTACTTATGTGGGGCATATCCCTTCATGGTAGCAGGAAGTGCACCTGCAAAGTGTAATACAGTGCTGATGTCTGATTGAGGAAGTTGGTCAAATTGTTCTATATCTTCTATATTTAACGAATAATATGGAATGTTATAGTCACCGAAAAAGCCATTGTCCGATTTACGGTGTCCAACTGCATATACTTGATAACCTTTTTGTTGCAAATAGATGGCTATGTGGGTGCCAAGTGTTCCTGTTGCCCCAAATACAATTATTTTTCTGCTCATATATATTTATTTTTTTATTTTTCAGATATACTGATTCGGTGATCTGTCTGATAGATGATATAGCCAGAACGATCTTGCGACTTCTTTAGTTCATGTAAAGGCCCTTCGTCGATATGATATCTAACAGTCCATTCTGCATTCTTATTGTTTTCAATAAATGTACGTATGTAAGATACTTCTTTACTTAGGAAATAAACTCCAGAATATTTCTGAAAGGCATGTTTTGGTATAGTAAATTCGTTGAGTGCGACTTCTATCATACCTCTCACATAATCATATCCTGTACTTAATTTGACTAAATCATAGGAGATGAAATCTCCACCACCGCGAGCACCAACTTCAATAAAGAAGATATTTCCATTTTGATCTATTTTAAATTCTGCATGTGAAGCACCATTGTTAATACCAATTGCATCTAGCATACTTTTTACTGCACATTTGAGCTTTTCTTGAATATCAAAAGGGAGATTTGAGGGCTGGTGATGGGCTGTCTCGACAAAATATGGAGCACCAGTAGTCTCTTTGTCTGTAATAGTTATGACATAGTGCTTGCCATGGAATGAAATGGATTCAACGGATACTTCTCTACCTTCTATATATTCTTCAATCAGTATACAATTATTGCAAGAGGCCTGTAAAGCTCTGTCTAGCGCTTGTGCAAAATCTTCTTTTCTGCTAACCTTAGTGACTCCGTTGCTACATGAGCCATCTACTGGTTTGACTATAACAGGATAAGATGAAGGCATATTTCCAGATTGGTAAAGTGTGTAATTAGGTTGTTGGCATGCTTGTTGATGGGCTACTTTCTCACGCATTTGGAATTTGTTGCGGGCATCCAAAGCAACATTATAAGGAATGCCGTTCAAACCGAGAAGATTTGATACATATGCTACAGTTGGAACAGCGATTTCTAATGCATTTGAAATGATTCCATTTATTTGTTCTTTTTGACACACTTGTGCAATCTGTTCCTTGTCTGTTATGGATATATCATAATAATGATCTGCATAGTCTTTGCAATAGGCTCCTTGATTCCATGCAAAACAATACGTCTCAAGCCCCATTTCTTTTGCTTTTAGAAATAATGGAAGATGCGGTTCGCTAGCTCCAAGTATAGCAATTTTCTTCATTTTATTCAGTGATGATTTTTACCCATGAATTGATACATGACATCATGTCATATTGTTGTTGTTCATTGTTGAATTTTACCACTAATGTCCCAATGGCATCATTGGCTCCATTGAATGAGTGAATAAGATCTCCAGGTTGTACCCATAAATCTATTTCGATAATATGATTTTCTTTTATATTTTGTTTTATTGAGATTTCCTTGAATATTCCTGTCTGATCCGCATGTAGAATGACTTCTGACCAGTAACCATTATAGATGCAAGGTTCAATTTTGGAAATAGTTTCCCCTACCGCAGCACGTACTGCATTTTTTATTAGGTCAGTATTTGTTGCATAACGCAACATTTCCGATAGACGATTACCACCTCCACGAGGAGAAACCTCCATGATATATGCTTTGTTGTCTGTCCCTATTCGCGTTTCTATGTTATATATTGAGGTATTCATATGTAACAATTGTAATAGACGTTGTATTTCAGATGCTAATTCTTCCTGTTTGTTGCAAGGCATCGAGGAAGGCCAGCTATAAGCGGAGGGGGTATAGGGATTGGCGGCTTTATTATCAAAATGTTGATCAGAAAAAGAGATGAATTTTAACTCCCCATTTATCGAAAAAGCATCTGAATCAGAAGAACATCCCTGTTGCTCAATAAATTCTTCAATAATGAAGCGGTGGGAAAGTGAATTTTTCAGAGCGCACGTTATGGCTTCTTCTAAATTAATGATTTTGTCAACCCGGGTAACTCCTTTGCTGCCGGCTGAATCTACAGGCTTTACAATAACGGGCCATTGGAATGATTTAATATCAGATAGTGCTTCATTTAGACAGTGATAACCATGAGACTTTGGGGTATTGAATCCATTTTTCTCAAGAAATGAACGAAAGAGGTCCTTGTTTTGTAGGATTTGGATAGAAGCATGTGGACTTCCCGGTAGGCCTAATTCCTCACAAACATAGGCAGCTGTTAAAACGCCGGGATCTACAGCAAAAGACATTACGCCATCTACTTTTAATTCTCTGGCTAGTTTTAACACGGCATTTTTATCTGTAATGCTTATGTTGTGGTATTCATCAGCATATTTGTGGGCGATATTATGGGGTAGATAGTCACATGTAATTACATAATATCCTAACTCGTGAGCAGCCTGAATAACGGGAATTAAATATCTTAATCCACCTAGCATGAGAACTTTTTTTTGTTTGTTAGCCATTGTCTGTAATTAATTTTAATATACGTTCAATATCGTTTTCAGTTAGCGCATGATGTATTGGTAGGCAAATAACTTTGTTGGCCATTTGGGTAGCAATAGGTAAGTTTTCCGGTTTTGCAGATTCTAGCCCCCGATAAGTTGAGAATGTGCTAATGAGAGGATAAAAGTAGCGTCTCCCCCAAATGTTTTGTTCTTTCATCTTAAAGTACAGCTCGTCTCGTGTCATTCCATAAACCTCCTCATCAATAAAAATGGGAAAGTAAGAATAGTTGTGACGAACGTTTGGCATATCTTCAAAAAAACTTAAACCTGGCACTGCTCTCAACTTTTCACGATATTTTATAGCAATTTGCTGGCGTGCAGCAATGGCATTATCTACAATTTTAAGATTAAGTAATCCGAAAGCTGAGCGCACTTCGTCCATTTTGCTGTTGATACCAGGAGCTACTACTTCTGTTTCACTTGTAAAACCGAAATTTTTTAAATAATCGATTCTCTTTTTGGTTTGTTCATCGCGTACAATAAGAGCACCTCCTTCTAAAGTGTTAAAAACTTTGGTGGCATGAAAACTTAGTGTTGACATATCACCTGCTTTCAAAATGCTTTCGCCATTAACCTCTACTCCAAAAGCATGTGCGGCATCATAAATGACCTTCAATCCATATTTATCTGCGATTGTTTGGATCCTTTTTGTATCACATGGCTTACCATATACATGTACAGGCATGATAGCAGTTGTTTTGGGAGTTATGGCTGCTTCTATTTTATTAGGATCCAAATTGCATGTTTCGGGGTCAATGTCGACAAAGACAGGTTTTATACCATTCCACCAAAGCGAGTGCGTTGTAGCGACAAAACTAAAAGGAGTTGTGATAACTTCACCCGTAATTCTCATTGCTTGTAGGGCTGTAATTAAAGGTAATGTACCATTGGTAAACAAAGATATGTAAGGAACCTTTAAATAAGCAGCTAGCTCTTTTTCTAGTTTTTTATGAAAGCAACCATTGTTTGTAAGAATTTTGCTATCCCAAATCTCTTTTAAGGATGACGTAAAATCATCTATAGATGGTAACAAGGGAGAGGTTACATATATGGGCTTATCTATCATTCTGTTACAGTATTTAATATTACATACTATGTATTTGGCAAAGATAGATAGATTCTGAGAGCTATCAAAATATATGTTTATGATTTATATCTTTGTTTTCTTTTTTTAGTTATATATTCATGTAGCTTTGTGCAAGATGGGCGACCTCTTGTCGCACGTTTTGGGAACAAAGGTAAGAAGCATTATGGAAAATTAATGGATGCAGTTAGCTGATAGCTTACGCTTGCAAATAATCGCTCCTATTTCTTTTTTGCATATACTATTCCAATTCTGATAAGGAATAGCTGCATCATATAAATATCCAAATCACTCATTTTCCTTCTATTGTCATTTCTGGAAGTGAAAGCGCACAAGAAAGCTTCCATATTCTTCAAATTGCCATTAAGTTTGATTGAAAAACAGCTTCTATTCATGTTCTTTGCGATCACTTTCATATACAAATCACGTGGTTGGGTCTTCTTGCTAATTTTAAAGTCAAAATCATAACTGTCGTGTTTTTCCAGTTCATCTTCCATGTCGATGACAGACCAGAAGTAGTCGTTGCCGGCATTAAACAAATCCAAAGGAAACCATCTTTTTTGAAAGTTCTCATCTAAGGAAGCGATTTGTACATTTTTTAGTAAATCTTTGTTCATTCTATAATATTTACTAAATGTATTAACCTGTTTTTCATCTAGTGTATTAGTAAAATCCAGTATAATATCGGAATGGATGGGTTTAGTAAAATTGTAGGAGACAATATGTCCTTTCTCTGTTTTAACAGTTAACAACAAAGATAGGTCGTCGCTGGATAGAGCATATGGTATCTTGATAAAAGACAGGCAGTTCCCGATATCTCCATTTTTTTCTGCGACATAGTAAAAGCTGATAGGATATTCTGTAAAATTAACGAATTCACGTCGGACGGTACAGAATGGGGGAGTAAGCAAATGAATGTCGGACAATTTCAGTTTTTGTCCGGAGGGACTGTTTAGCCCGAACATGATGCCATCAGCTATGGGATTTGTTTCCTTTCTTGATCCTTTGACGATTTGAGAGTGCATCGTTGACTGTAAAACTCTTACATCCCCATTCCATTGAGGAACGAAAGGTTTCAGGAATTCTCCGTAAGTAAGTTTGTGCACAGATTTATTGTTAAGTCGTTTCATTATAAAGAGTGCCAATCCTCCTAATATTAAAGAAATGATCGTACTCGTTAAATCAATCTGAGTATAATTTGTCAATAAGAAAAGCAAAGTCAGTATAATAGTAGAGTCCACTAACCATATTATGGGTATAGACGCTTCGGCGTTTCTTAAAATAGCTCGTTGATATAACAGTGTCGTAAAACTTTGCCACTGCATACAGAATTTTTCGTTGCCTGTCGTTTTATAAAAATAATCTTCATAAGCGGATGGAGACCATTTGAAAGGCAGATAAGGTACTATCAGGATATCAGCAAGTTCAAGATACTTGTCTTGTCCCGGATATAATCTCGCTTCTTCCAGCGGCATGACAAAAGAAAAGTCGACGTAACATCCTAAGCCAATCTCTCCTTCATCGGATACAATGGCAAAGTCATGGAACGATACAGATGTTTTTTTGCAGATTTCTTCCGGAATTCCTAACTCTTCCTTAATGCCGCGAAGTACGCAATGATAAGGACTATAATATTGGTCGTGTTCAACCAAATCTGTCCGGGAAAAGGATTCATTGACAGGGACGTGCAAAGTGGACCTGTTGTCGCTCTCTATATTTCCGCTTCTTGCTGCTACCAACATTTTTTTAGCTCCGCTGGCATCTCTGCCTCCGATAATTATATCAATCCCGAAAGAAGAAAACAAGAAGGCTAGCGATTCTACCAACAAAAGTTTTATGTTATCATTTGTTTTGTTGGTTCTGCATATAATTTCTTGAAAGATTCTCTTGAATCTGCGGTCCTTGAATATTTTTTTGAAAACTTTAAATGTAAAATGATCCGTTTCGTATATATCTAATAAAAGTTCGCCTTTTTCCAGTTTATAACCTCTAATTCCCACTTTATCACCAATAAAGCGGATGGAGCCATCTTTTGTGATATCTGACTGGACTTGTATAATGGCATTATAAACGTTTTCCAGAGAATATATATCCTTTAATATATCACATATAAATTCTTTGTGCCCATTTTCATTTTCTAGATAGAAAAATTGACTCCGGTCATATCCTTTTTCCCTGATTTTTTCTGTCAGACTATCATAATAGGCAACAATCTCGTTTTTTATGATTCTTTCAATGATAGATTTATCTGTTATCACCTGGCGGGTTTCGTATGATTCGTCAGTAGTGGCAAAATGAATCTTCATCATTCTGGGATTGGCAGGTATGTCTTTTACTTCCTTTAATGTGGTGGACAATATACCGACTAATCCTTTGGGGATAATTAGTGCAGCTTGTTCATATTTAAGATAGGGAAATTCTTTTATTCGTTTGAACGGTATCCGTTGTAGTATATGCTTGTAATTGGCGCAGCATTCGGTGATTACTATCCCTCCGACTGGTATCATTGCATACCACCTGTATTGGCCATCGGTTATAAAGAAAATAATTATTGTTATAACAAACAAGGTAATGTCAAATATGGCTCTTATCTTATATCGTGCCAGATCGACTTGTGACACTAACATCCAATTCAAAACTCTTAATATTACAATTTTTCTGATCCTTACAATTCTTTTGTAGATATTGAACAATGGAATGATTACTGGTATCGCGATAGATAAGAGAAAGAGAAGTTTGTTTGAAGTAATATTTGTGAAGATATCACTCCAGTCCAGATTATGAACATAGTCCACTGTCGCTTGAATTAGATTGTTTTCCATAATATTGATGTTTTGATAGGTGTTTGTTCAAAGATCAGAAATTTACAGGTCCTACAATTTTTGCAGGATTTCCAGCCACCAAGGTATATGCTGGGACGTCTTTGGTGACAACGGCACCAGCAGCAACCATGCACCATTCTCCTAAAGTTACCCCACACAAAATTGTAGCGTTGGCTCCGATAGAAGCGCCATATTTAACCACAGTCTCGCTGACGTCCCAATCTTCGGATGATTTTAATGTTCCGTCAGGATTTATGGAACGTGGATATTTGTCATTTGTGAAAGATACCGATGGCCCGACAAAGACTCCGTCTTCCAATGTCACGCCATGAGGAATCATAACATTATCTTGTATTTTGACTCTGTTTCCGATTATTACGTTTGAATCAATAAATATATTACGATGAATTTTGCATTCGTCTCCAATTTTAGCATTGGGAGCGATGACTGTAAATTCTTCAATAATAGTTCCTTTTCCTATTTGTGCGTTTGCAGCTATCTTAGCCGTTGTGTCAATCATGCTTTTCGTTTTTGTACTTCAGTCTACAAAAATAAGAATATAGAAGGACAAATGCAAGTTATTATTTAGCTCTTTGTTATTTCTTGATTATCAAGGTAAAACGTATGATCTGATTACAGATATGTCTGATCCTTATTATTTTAGCTGATGGAATAGAAACACCTTACAGGTGTAAATTGCCGATTTGGATTGTCGGCTTCCTGTATTAGCGAGGAACCTGTAGAAAATATTCATTTCTCATAATGTTTGTGGGACGTAAATAAGCGTGGATAAGCGGTTAATGGTAAGGCTTGAGTGAAATTGCCGAATGAAACCTGCAGTTTTTCTAGAAAATGCTAGTTCTATTCGGCAAATTACTCTATATTTGTCTGTATAACCCCAAAACAAGAAATGATGGATACACTTTATAGGTCATACCGGATGTTGCTTAGCAACATATCTACTGATTTTATCCGTTATCTCCATGATGAGATAGAGTGGAGTAGTAGGCTTATAGGAAAAGGGATATTTGCTTCGTTTACAAAGTATCATTAAGCAGACTTTGTAAAATGATATACCGACTTTTGCGAATATGAATATAGCAACAGCATTGAAATTGAAAAGACTGTTGTATATCATAGCGAAAAGTGTTCCGTTTAAACCTAATTTTACCAAGTTGGCGACTTTGCTTGATATGAATAGAAATACGGTTTCTGATTTGATGTGTTATCTGGAAAAGGCTGGAATAATTAATCAGCTTCGGGCAGAGACGGAAGGTGTCAGACTTTTAGGCAAAGTGGACAAGGTGTATCTGAATAATACGAATTTGGCTTATGCGCTTTCTGACAATACACCGGATATTGGTAACGTGCGTGAAACATTTTTCTTTTCTACTTTGCGAGTTGTTTGTCCGGTAACCACATCAGAAGTTGCTGATTTTACGGTGGGTGGTTATACCTTTGAAGTAGGTGGAAAGAATAAGTCGCAGAAGCAGGTGCATGATGTGGAGAATGCGTATGTTGTGAAAGATGATATTGAGTACGGAATGCGTAATGTGGTTCCTCTCTGGGCATTTGGTTTTTTATATTGAGATAATATGTATATTTGTACGATGTGAACTTAAACAGATTGAAATATGAGTGGCAAGATTTACCCTATCGGTATACAGAATTTTGAAAAAATTCGTAAAGGTGGCTATTTTTATATAGATAAAACAGCATTGGTTTATCAACTGGTGAAAACCGGAAGCTACTATTTTTTGAGTCGGCCGCGCCGTTTTGGCAAAAGTCTGCTTATTTCTACGCTTGAAGCCTACTTTCAAGGAAAGCGGGAACTCTTTGAAGGACTGGCTATGGAGAAGCTGGAAAAAGATTGGGTAAAATATCCTGTATTACATCTTGATCTTAATACGGAAAAATACGATACTCCGGAAAGTTTGGAGAATAAACTGAATGGGGCGTTGGTGGAATGGGAGAAGATATATGGCGAAGAGCCCTCGGAGAAATCTTTAGCGATGCGTTTTGAGGGGATTATTAAGCGTGCCTGTCAGCAAGAGGGGCAAAGTGTGGTGATCCTGGTGGATGAGTATGATAAGCCAATGCTGCAGGCTATTGGTGATGATGTTTTGCAAAAGAGTTTCCGCAATACATTGAAAGCCTTCTACGGCGCATTGAAAAGTCAGGACGGCTGTATCAAATTTGCTTTGTTGACGGGAGTTACCAAGTTCGGTAAAGTCAGTGTATTCAGTGATTTGAATAACCTGAATGACATTTCAATGTGGAATAAGTATATAGACATTTGTGGTGTGAGCGAACAGGAACTATACGATAATCTGGATGCCGAGCTTCATGAGTTTGCCAATGTGCAGGGAGTGACGTATGAAGAGATATGTGTCCGGTTGAAAGAAATGTATGATGGTTATCATTTCACGCACAATTCCAAAGGAATGTACAATCCCTTCAGTCTGCTTTTGGCTTTTGATAGGAATGAGTTTAAAAGCTACTGGTTTGAAACAGGTACTCCCACTTATTTGGTGGAATTGCTGAAGAAACACCATTACGACCTTCATCGGATGGCTCATGAAGAAACCGATGAACAGGTACTGAACAGTATAGATTCTGAATCTACCAATCCTATTCCGGTAATCTATCAGAGCGGGTACCTTACCATTAAAGGGTATGATGAAGAATTTGGTATTTACCGTTTAGGTTTTCCTAATCGTGAAGTGGAGGAAGGATTTATCCGTTTTCTGCTTCCTTATTATGCGAACGTCAATAAAGTGGAATCTCCCTTTGAAATTCAGAAATTCGTTCGTGAGGTACGTGCTGGTGATTACGAATCTTTTTTCCGTCGTCTGCAAAGTTTCTTTTCTGATATTCCATACGAGCTTGCCCGCGAATTGGAGTTACATTATCAGAATGTACTTTATATTGTATGTAAACTGGTCGGTTTTTATGTAAAAGCGGAATATCATACGAGTGAAGGCCGTGTGGATATGGTATTGCAGACTGACAAGTTCATTTACATTATGGAATTTAAACTGAATGGTACAGCGGAAGAAGCTCTGCAACAGATAAATGACAAGCACTATTCCCGACCATTTGAAACGGATTCACGAAAGCTTTTTAAGATTGGTGTGAATTTCAGTGCTGAAACGAGAAATATAGAGAAGTGGTTGGTCGAAAATTGAATTGCCTGCGCCGGAAATAAGATATTCATTTCTCATATTCTCATAGATTTGATTTAAATAGCAGATAATTAATAAAGTAAGCTATGAGAAATACTTTAAAAATTGGTATTTCTCATAGTTTTATTCGCAAATAGACCTTGATTTGGCTTATTTCTCATACCTGTTGAAGTCATTTCTCATAATGGCCCGGTGTTGGTATATAAATAGGCTGTGTGGGCTTACCTATATTCTGTAAGTTGCCTTTTGCTTTTAGGCGACGGATTTGCCTACTGGCCATACTTTGAGTGAAACTGCAGAGCGACTGCATATTGCTACGGGTTAATACAGGATGAGTTGCAAAATAGGCAGTAAGTTTCTTGTCGATCTCTTCTTCTGAAAGAGAAGCCGAATGTGGCTTGTATTTTGAACGTCGTAGATGAGTGCTCATGCACAAACTCTTTAAATCTCTGTCAGCCTGGAAATTAATGGACTTAAGTTTCACTTTGTCAGCACGAGTGGTAAGCGAGTGCACGGGTTCGGTAGCTTGCAATGTAATCTGGAAATAGCCGATTCCATCCAGATGTACTCGTTCTCCTTCGCATAGGTGGTTTCCCATGCATCTGCTCAATTCCATTAACATGGCTTCTACCTCTGCTTTCCCGAAAGTAGTTGCCATGTGGATTTCTCTTGCCAGCTTTTGAGTGGTCACATGTTGAAAATTAACCACTCGTGGGTGGTAACTAGGTTCTTCCCCTTCTTTTTCCGGTTGGGGATTCTTATAAAACTCGAATTGTATTGCCATCTTTGTTTTAATTTAATGGTTATTTATATGTTATGTACTGATGCTCTTAGTGTATCTTGCTTTTATTCTTTTATTATTCAACCGCAGGGCAGACGCATTAAAAATTATTGTTCTGTAAAAGTTGTGACAAATATTTTTCATCCCATCCGGCTTTTAGTCTTTTCAGATTCATACTTCCTTTTGTTGTTTTATCCTTCTTTAGTATGGTAAGTGCCATCTTTGTTGCCACCGAAAAGTTTCTGGCTGCATTTTTCACCTTTTTACTGTAGTCTTCTCGAAAGGTAACATCCAATTGCCAATGAAGATTATTCTCAATAGACCAATGCTGTCTGATGGCAGATGCAATCTCCTCCGGTTTGGTATTATC